>NZ_JACFYV010000128.1:0-19240 GCF_016759955.1 Burkholderia sp. KCJ3K979 | reverse complement strand
GCACACGCCGATCTCGGTGCCTTTCTCGGCGGCCAGCTGCTTGAGCCGGATCGCGGCAGACAGCCCGGCCGGGCCGCCGCCGACGATCACGACGTCGTATTCCATCGATTCGCGCGGGCCGTATTGCGCGAGCAAGTCCTGTGTGGTCAAAATCCTGTCTCCTGCTGCGTCCCGACCGTCAGTGGGTCAGAACTGGTCTTCCGTCAACGCGAGCACGCTCTCGTTGCCCTTCGCGCCGACGATCGACGCCTCGAGTGCGCCCGCCTGCACCAGCACGTGCTCCGCATAGCATTGCGCGATCGCGATCTTCGCGTCGAAGAACGCAACGTCGCTCGCACGGTTCGCGTGAGCGGCCAGCAGCGCGCGCGCCATTTGCCATCCGCACAGCACGACGCCCGCGAGCTTCAGGTACGGCACGCTGCCCGCGAACACCGCATTCGGGTCCTGCTTCGCGTTCGCCAGCACGTAGTCCACCACCGACGACAGCGAGCGTGCGCCCTTCTCCAGCTGCGCCTTCATCGAGGCGGCCGCCGCGCCGTCCAGCTTGCCGAGCGCCGCGACGGTCTCGCCGATCTCGGAGATCAGCGCCTTGGCAACCGCGCCACCGTCGCGCAGCGTCTTGCGGCCGACGAGGTCGTTCGCCTGGATCGCGGTCGTGCCTTCGTAGATCGCGAGAATCCGTGCATCGCGGTAGTACTGCGCGGCGCCGGTTTCCTCGATGAAGCCCATCCCGCCGTGCACCTGCACGCCCAGGCTCGCCACGTCGTTCACCATCTCCGTGCTCCAGCCCTTCACGACCGGCACCAGATATTCGTAGATGGCCTGATGACGCGCGCGCGTCGCCTCGTCCGGATGGCGGTGGGCAATGTCGCTGTGCGCGGCGGCCACATAGGCCAGCGCCCGCGCGCCTTCGGTCAGCGCACGCATCGTGCCCAGCATCCGGCGCACGTCCGGGTGATGGATGATCGTCACCGACTGCTTGGCCGAGCCATCCACCGGGCGACTCTGCACGCGTTCCTTCGCGAATTCGGCCGCCTTCTGGTACGCGCGGTCGGCCACGCCGATCCCCTGCATCCCGACCCCGAAGCGCGCCGCGTTCATCATGATGAACATGTATTCGAGGCCGCGATTTTCCTCGCCCACGAGATAGCCGATCGCGCCGCCGTGGTCGCCGTATTGCAGCACCGCCGTCGGGCTCGCCTTGATCCCGAGCTTGTGCTCGATCGACACGCAGTGCACGTCGTTGCGCGCACCGAGCGAGCCGTCGTCGTTGACCATGAACTTCGGCACGATGAACAGCGAGATGCCCTTCACGCCTTCCGGCGCGTTCGGCGTGCGCGCCAGCACCAGGTGGACGATGTTGTCCGCCATGTCGTGCTCGCCCCACGTGATGAAGATCTTGGTGCCGAACACCTTGTAGGTGCCGTCGCCCTGCGGCTCCGCGCGCGAGCGCACCAGCGCGAGGTCGGAGCCGGCCTGCGGCTCGGTCAGGTTCATCGTGCCGGTCCATTCGCCGGAGATCAGCTTCGGCACGTAGCGCTGCTTCTGCTCGTCGGTACCGGCCGTCAGCAGCGCCTCGATCGCGCCGTCGGTGAGCAGCGGACACAGCGCGAACGACAGGTTCGACGCGTTCAGCATCTCGATGCACGGCGTCGCGATCAGCTTCGGCAACCCCTGGCCATCGTATTCGGCCGGATGCTGCAGCCCCTGCCAGCCGCCTTCGACGAACTGGCGGAACGCTTCGCCGAAGCCCGGCGTCGCGGTCACGACGCCATCCTTCCAGCTGCTCGGGTTGCGGTCGCCTTCGACGTTCAGCGGCGCCAGCACCTCGCCGCAGAATTTCGCGGACTCGTCGAGCACGGCCTGCGCCGTGTCGTAACCGGCATCCTCGAAACCCGGCAACTGCGCAACGGCGTCGATGCCCGCGAGTTCCTTCAGCACGAACAGCATGTCCTTGACGGGGGCGTTATAGCTCATGGTCGATGTTCCAATCAGGCGGTGAATAGGGCGCCGGGGGTACGGTACGGCAAAACCGGCCAGAACCGGCGACGTGATGGGCCATCCTAACGCCGGGGTGCCGGATTTTCATTGTCATATCCGGCCCACATGGTGACAAAATCGGCCACGTCGCGCGCGGGCGGCGCCCCCCGCATGCGGCGGAGAAGCCCGTCTGGCGGGCGTCAGCGCCCGATTTGCCCGCATCGGAAATCGCGATAAAGCGCGCCAAAAAAGCGATCAAGCGCGCGCCCGCCTGCCCGGCTCGAGCAGCAAAGGGGCGCCGGTTATGGGAGTGTCCGCCGAAAAAACGGCCATGAAAACCGCAAGGGAGCCGCTTATGGGATTCGATCCGGAAAGCTGCGACTTACCGCCCCGCGCCCGCGTCACGCCCGACGCCGGTACGTCCCCGGCGTACTCCCCGTCCAGTGCCGGAACGCGCGATGAAACGCGCTCGGATCGTCGAAGCCGATATCGGCGCCGATCGCCGCGATCGTGTCCGGCGTGTCGGTCAGCCGCTGGATCGCGATATCGCGCCGCAGCTCGTCCTTCAGCACCTGGAACGTCGTCCCTTCGGCGGCCAGGTGACGGCTCAGCGTGCGCACCGAACAATGCAGGTGCTCGGCCGCCTGGTCGATCACGGGCAGATCCGGCAGCGCGGCCGACAGGTACTGCCGCACGCGGTGGCACACGAGCTGTTCGCTGAACGATTCGAAGATCCAGTCGCCGGGCGCACGCGCGAGGAACTTGCTCAGGTTGCGCTTGCTCTGCCGGATCGGCGCGTCGAGATAATCGGCGCTGAAGCGCATCAGCGTGCGCGCGCAGTCGAACTGCACGGCGCCGGTGAAGAAGTACAGGTGATCGACCGCATGGCGCGGCCGCGGGCACGCGAACTCGATCTGCAGCAGCGGGATCTTCTGGCCGATCAGCCAGGAGCACACGCCGTGCACGAGCTTGAGCATCAGCTCCTGGCCGAGCGCGCCGATCGGCCCAATGGCGTCGTTCGGGCGCAGCAGCACCTGCGCGACGAGATCGTCGCGCTTCGATTCGACGAAGAAGTCGTCGAGCAGGATATGGAAGAATTGCCCGAAACGATGCAGCGCCGTTTCGAGGTTGCGCGCATCGAGCAGGCTCAGGCACAGGTACTTCAGCGTGCCGCCGCGCAGCGGCCGCGAGAAGATGCCGGGCATCTCGTCGTCGAGGTCGATCGCGAGCGTGCGGTACAGCGTCGAGAACTGCTCCTCCGTCACGCGCGCATGCGGCTCGCCGAGCAGCTCGATCGGAATGCCGGCGCCGCGCAGGTAGCGCTCGACCACGTCGCGCTGCACGCCCGCGCTCGCGAGAAAGCCGTTGACGAGCGAGATCGGCACCGTCGCGCTCGGCGAAGGCAGCGCACGCCCGGGCCGGGCGGAAAGTGAATCTGAGCCGGTCATCGCGTCCCCGTCGATCGAACCGAGCGCATTGTACTTGAGCGGCCCGCGCGCCACCTTCGGGGTCGTCGGCGCACCGAGCCGCGCAGCCGAGGCCGCGCGGCGCGTCGTCTTCATCAGTCGGTGCGGCTGAGTTCCCGGCGCAGGATCTTGCCGACCGTCGACTTCGGCAGCCGGTCGACGAAGCGCACGAGCTTCGGCACCTTGTACGCGGCCAGGCTCGCGCGGCAATGCGCGACGAGTTGCGCTTCCGTCACGTCGGCGTCCGGCGCGAGCACCACGAACAGCTTGACGGCCTCGCCCGTGCGCGGGTCCGGCACGCCGATGCACGCGCATTCCGCGACGCCCGGCAGCGCGGTCGCGACCGCTTCCACTTCGTTCGGGTACACGTTGAAGCCGGACACGATGATCATGTCCTTCTTGCGGTCGACGATCCGCAGGAAGCCGGCCGCGTCGAACATGCCGACGTCGCCGGTGCGGAAATAGCCGTCCGCCGTGAACGCGGCCGCATTCGCGTCCGGTTTCTGCCAGTAGCCGCTCATCACCTGCGGCCCCTTCACGCAGATCTCGCCCGCTTCGCCGATCGCCACCTCGCGATCCTGGTCGTCGAGCAGCTTCACGTCGGTCGACGGCAACGGCAGGCCCGTGGTGCCCGTGAACCGGTCGATCGCCTGCGGGTTGAACGACACGACCGGCGACGTTTCCGACAGCCCGTAGCCTTCGCGGATGAAGTTGCCGGTCACCGCCTTCCAGCGCGACGAGATCACGTCGATCACCGCCGCGCCGCCGCCGGCCGACAGCTTCAGCCGCGACCAGTCGACCTCCTTCAGCCGCGGATGGCCGGCAAGCCCCGCGTACAGCGTGTTCACGCCGACGAACACCGTCGGCCGCGCGGCCTTCAGCACGTCGATGAACCCGTCCATGTCGCGCGGGTTCGCGACGAGCCAGTTCTGCGCGCCGATCGCGAAGTAGGACAGGAAGTTCACCGTCAGCGCGAAGATGTGATACAGCGGAATCGCCGTGACGACGACTTCCTCGCCCGGCCGGCGTGCATCCGACACGATCGCCGCGAACTGCGCGATGTTCGCGACGAGGTTGCGATGCGACAGCGCCGCGCCCTTCGACAAGCCGGTCGTGCCGCCCGTGTATTGCAGCAGCAACAGGTCCGCGCCGCTCAGCGCGACCGGCTCGCACGCGAGCGATTCGCCGGCGGCAAGGGCTTGCGCGAGCGCGGTCGAACCCGGCGGCAGCGCGTCGCACGTGCCGGCCGGCGCATCGACGACGCCGAGATCCTCGCGCCCCACGCTCAGCACGGTGCGCACGCGCGTGCGGCCGACCACGTCGGCGAACGTGCCCATCGACCCGCCGCAGACGACCGCCACCTCGACCCCCGCGTCGTTGAGCTGATGCTCGAGCTCGCGCGCGGTGTAGTGCGGATTCACGTTGACCTGAATCGCGCCGATCTTCGCGACGGCGACGAACACGACCGGGAACGCGAGCACGTTGGGCAGCATCACGGCCACGCGATCGCCCTTGCGCACGCCGACCACCTGTTGCAGATACGCGGCCAGCGCGGTCGACAGGCGCTCGACGTCGGCATAGGTGAGCGTGCGGCCGAACGCATGGAACGCCGGACGATCGGCGAAGCGGCGCATCGCGTCGTCCAGCAGCGCGCTGACGGAAGGATGGCGATCGGCGTCGATCTCGGCGGGGATCGAGCCATACGACCCGATCCAGTGTCTCTTCGTCATGTCTCACTCCTCTTTGGACGGCACGCCAGCCTGCGTACCGTTCGCACGGCGGCCTGCACGCCCGAAGGACGCGGGCCGCCGCCTGACCGGCGACTATCGCCCGCGCGACGCGCTTTGCAAATGATCCGGGCGGCCGAAAACATGATCGAAACGGACACGCGCGCACGCCGGCGTGTCCCGGCAACCCCGCCGGACGCCGCCACGCGCATATTCCCGGGCGCGAATTGCAAAGCAGCAAGCGGCATGGCGCGGCGTGCCGCCGTTCCTCATAATCGACGACCGTCCCTCATTCGCCCAGACCATGCAGCCGCTCGCCCTGGCCCCCGCCGACACCTTCTCGTCCGTTCGATTCCTGCTGACCGACATGGACGAAACGCTGACCCATCGCGGTCGTCTGGCCGCGCAGACCTATGCGGCGCTCGAGCGGCTGCAGACGCGCGGCATCCGCGTGATTCCGGTCACCGCCGCGCCGGCCGGCTGGTGCGACCAGATGGCGCGAATGTGGCCGGTCGACGGCGTGATCGCGGAGAACGGCGGGCTCTTCATCCGGCGCGGCGCGGACGGACACGGCGCCGAGCGCCGTTACTGGCATGCGGACGATGCACTCGACGACGCGCGCGACGCGCTCCGGCGCATCGCGCAGCATGTCGGGAAGGCCGTCCCCGCCGCCCGCCACGCGGACGACCAGGACTTCCGCCTGACGTCGCTCGCGTACGCCCGCAGCGGCGGCGACCACGACCAGCGGATTCTCGACGCGCTGATCGAGGCCGGCGCGGACGCGACCATCAACAACCTGTGGGTGATCGGCTGGGTCGGCGGGTACGACAAGCTGTCGATGTCGCTGCGCGTGCTGGCGGATACGTTCGGCGTCGATGCCGGTGCGGCGCCCGGTTGCGTCGCCTATTCGGGCGACTCCACGAACGACGCGCCGATGTTCGGCCATTTCGCGCATACGGCCGGCATGAGTACCGTGGTCGAGTATCTGCCGCAGTTGCCCGCGCTGCCGCGCTGGATCACGCAAGGCCCGGGCGGCAGCGGCTTCGTCGAATTCGCCGACGCGATCCTGCGCGCGCATCCCGGCGATCGGGGCTGACTGCCCCGCGGAGCAGTACGTGGAGCCGCCTCGCGAACCCGTTCGCGCGGCAGGCAGGCGTCTTCCAGCCCGGGTGATGCCGCGTGGCGCCGGCGTGTATCAGGGTGAACCCGGTGGCGGATGGGACCGTTCCCGCGCAGAATTGCGTGCCGTCAACGATATCGATTCGGACGCAGAACCCGCCATGCCGCGCAGTGCGCTCTTGAAACCGACCGACGCCCGTCCCGGCCGTCCCGCCCGGCTGCCGGACGCCGCTTCCGCCCACGCATTGCGCGAGCAGCGCTTCACGCCGGCCAAGCTGGCCGTGCTGGTGGACGTGGCCGCACAAGCCGGCCTCGACCCGGCGACGGTGCTCGCCGGCACCGGCCTCGCGCCGGCCGACGTCGCGGACCCGTTTGCGCTCACGTCGCCGCTGCAGTTCCTGACGGCCGCGCGCAATGCGGTCGGCCGGTACGACGGCACCGATCTCGGCGTGCGCGTCGGCCGCCGGCTGCACGCGTCGAGCTACGGCATGTACGGCTACGCGATGCTGTGCTCGGAATCGCTCGCGCATGCGTTCGATTCCGCCGTCAAGTATCACCGGCTCGCGAACGGCATGCTGCCGATCCGCTGGGTCGAACAGGGCGATACCGCATCGTGGCTGTTCCCGGACCGGCACGAAGTCGCGCTGCCCGATCTCGACGAGCCGCTGTACCGTTTCCTGATCGACATGCAGTTCGCGCTGCACGTGACGATCATCAAGGACGTGATGGGCGGATGGTGCGTGCCGGCGCGCGCGCAGTTCGCGCAGCCGCGGCCGCCGCACGGCGCGCTGCTGGCCGACGCGCTCGAATGCCCGATCGCGTTCGACCAGCCGCATCACGTGCTCAGCTATCCGGCGGCGTGGCTCGCGCGCGCGCCGCAGCTCGCGAACCCGATCACCGCCGCGCAGGTGTCGTCGCACTGCGCGCAGTTGCTCGACGAATTGCGCAGCCAGTCGGGCATCACGCGGCGCGTCTACGAGGAACTCACCCGCACGCCGGGACAATTCCCGGACATCGACGCGATCGCCGAGATCCTGTGCATGACGTCGCGCACGCTGCGCCGCAAGCTCGAAGCCGAAGGCACGTCGTACAGCGAACTGCTGACGAGCGTGCGCAAGGCGCTCGCGATCGACTACCTCAGCACGACCACGCTCAGCACCGAGGACATCGCGCTGACCCTCGGCTTCAGCGATGCCGTGGGATTTCGCCACGCGTTCAAGCGCTGGACCGGCACGACGCCGAGCGACGTGCGGCGCAAGCGCGGCGGATGACGCCGCCGCTCGCGCTCAGCGTGCGTCGCCCGCCGCCGGTGACGCGACCGCCAGCGCAAACTCGAACACCGCGCCGCGCCCGGGCCGGTCGACGAGCCGGATGCCGCTGCCGTTGAGCGCGAGCATCCGGTGCACGATCAACAGGCCGAGCCCGCCGCTCGTCACCGTGCCGCCGCCCGTCGGCCGCTGCGGCCGCTGGAACAGCCCTTCTCGCCGCGCCGCCGGAATCCCCTCCCCGGTATCCGACACGGTCACGATCACGCGGTCGCCCTGCGGCTCCAGCGCGATCTCGATCTCGCCATGCGAAGGCGTGTGCCGCAGCGCGTTGTCGAGCAGGTTGGTCAGCACGCGCTCGATCATCCCGAGATCGGCCGACACCACCGGCACGCGCGGCGGAATCCGCGCATGCAGCGCGACGCCGCGCGATTGCGCGGCCAGCTCGAATTTCTGGAACACGTCCTGCACGAGATCGACGAGCGAGAACGGCTCGCGCTCGGCCTGCGCGCCGCCCGATTCGAGCCGCGCGAGCTCGAACAGCGCCTGCGCGAGCCGTCCGACCTTCGCGCTCTGCGCGAGCGCGATCGACAGGTAGCGCCGCCGTTCGGGCTCGGGCAGCGTGTCGGCTTTCAGCGACAGCGTCTCCAGATAACCGTGCAGCGACGTGAGCGGCGTACGCAGGTCATGGGAAATGTTCGTGATCAGTTCGCGCCGCTGCTGGTCCTGGCGCGTCAGCGCGCGCCACTGATCGCCGATCCGGTCGGCCATCTGCGCGAACGCGGATTCGAGCACCGCGATGTCGTCGCCGCGCTGGCCCGGCGGCAAGCGCAGCACCGGCGGCGGCGGCGTGTCGGGCGTACCCGGCGCGCCAGGCGCACCGTTCGCGTCGAAGGCGCGCATCGCGGCCGTCAGCCGGCGCAGCGGGCGCGTGATGAAACTGAATGCGACGAGGCCCGCGAGCAGGCCGAGCAGCGCGACGATCGCCATCGACCACAGCGTCGTGCGCAGCACGTTGCCGGCGTCGACGCGCGCGGCGAGCCGGTCATGCGCCTCGCCGAGCAGCACCACGTAGATGTAGCCCGACGGCGGCTGCCCCGCGCGCTGCAGCGGCGCGGCGCTGAACACCTTGCGCGCGTTCGGGCTGCGCGGATCGTCGCCGAGGATCGGCAGCGGCTGGCCCGCGATGAAACGCTGCACGGGCGCGAGATCGACGCGGTCGCGCTTCACGTGGCCCGGCGGCGCATCGTCACCCTTGATGCGCCCCGCGTTGTCGAGCAGGTACACCTCGACGCTCGGGTTCACGCCCATCAACTGGCCGAACAGCGTGCGCACTGCGTCGGGGCGCAGCCCGTTCGCGTCCATCAGCGGCGCGCTGTTGGCGATGTTCGTGGCCAGGTCGCGCGACAGCGCCTGCACGACCTCCTTCTCGCGCATGTCGTTCGCACGGATCTGCAGCCATGCCGACGCGCCCGAGCACGCGATCAGCAGGATCGAGAACACGAGCGACAGCCGCCGGGTGAGCGTGAGTTTCATCACGCGTCCCGCTGGCCCGGCGCGGCGAGCTTGTAGCCGCGCCCCCACACGGTGAGGATGCGCACCGGCTCGGCCGGATCGGCCTCGATCTTCGCGCGCAACCGGTTGATGTGGGTGTTGACCGTATGTTCGTAGCCTTCGTGCTGATAGCCCCACACCGCATTGAGCAGGTCCATCCGCGAGAACACCTTGCCCGGGTGCCGCGCGAAGAAATACAGCAGGTCGAATTCGCGCGGCGTGAGGTCGAGGCGCGCGCCGTCGACGCTCGCCTCGCGTGCGATCGGGTCGATCGCCAGCCCCGCGACGTCGAGCGTGCCCGCGTCGATCCGCGAATCGCGTGCGAGCGCATCGACGCGCCGCAGCAGCGCCTTCACGCGCGCGACGAGTTCGAGCACCGAGAACGGTTTCGCGAGGTAGTCGTCGGCGCCGAGTTCGAGGCCGAGGATGCGATGCACCTCGCTCGACCGCGCGCTCGTGATGATGATCGGCGTATAGCGCGTCATCGCCCGGGCCCGTCGGCAAATCTCGAGGCCGTCGACGCCCGGCAGCATCAGGTCGAGGATCAGCGCGTCCCAGTTGCCCTGTTCGAGCAGGCGCAACCCTTCGGCGCCGTCCGCGCTGTGCACGACCTCGTAGCGCTCGTCGCGCAGGTGCAGGCTCAGCACGTCGGCGATGTCGGCGTCGTCCTCGACGATCAGGATGCGTTTCGGTTGGTCCATGGCGGTGGATGGCGGCGCGTCGGAGCGGGGTTCGATAATGGCGGTCGACGGGCGATCGGCCCGGGTCGAATCGCGGCGGAAGGCCGCGCTGCCGTCATTGTGCAAAATTTTGCGGCGGAGAGTGATCACATTTCGTTTAATTTTGGATCGTGCTCCTGATGTAAGCCAATGTCCGCAAGGCTTCCCACTCCGCCCCCCTCACACTCGATTCCGCGCGTCCCCGCACGAATACTCGATCGACGCCGAAAGGCGGCCGCCAGATGCCGCGTGCCACCTTGCCCCGGTGCGGACACACCGGTCATGTGCCGTGCAGCCGTCGACGCGTTCCTCGAGGCGGCCGCAAGCGCGCCGGCCGGCAACGCGCCGGCGGTGCAACCTCAGCTTTCGTCCGACTATTCTCGAAACGAGAACGATCCATTCTCCGCGGCGGGGATTCTGTCGCAACCGTCGAGTTTCTACACTTGCCGCAAGCGATGAGACCTGCTCATCGCACCCCGCCCAAAAGGAAACCGTCATGAAGCTCTACGTTCACCCGCTTTCCGGTCATTCGCACCGCGCACGCCTGCTCATCTCGCTGCTCGGCATCGAACACGAACTGATTGAAGTCGACCTGGCCGCCGGCGCGCACAAGTCGCCTGAATTTCTGGCGCTGAACCGCTTCGGTCAGGTGCCGGTGCTGGTCGACGGGGAAACCGTGATTGCCGATTCGAATGCCATTCTCGTGTATCTCGCCCGCACGTCGGGCAACAGCGACTTCCTCCCGCAATCGCCGGTGCAGGAAGCCGCCGTGCAGCGCTGGTTGTCCGTCGCGGCCGGCGAGATCGCATTCGGCCCGGCCGCCGCTCGGCTCATCACGGTCTTCGGTGCGAAGTTCGACGCCGACGAAGTGATCGCCCGCGCGCATCGCATCCTCGCGCTCATCGACGCCGAACTCGCGGGGCGCGACTTCATCGTCGGGTCGAAGCCCACCATCGCCGACGTCGCGTTGTATGGCTACATTGCCCGCGCACCCGAAGGCAATGTGGACCTGTCGGGCTATTCGAACGTCGCGACGTGGCTGCGCCGCATCGAGGCGTTGCCGGGTTTCGTCGAGTTCGTGAAGACGCCGGTCGGGCTCGCGGCGGCTGCGTGAGCGAGGCCGGCCCGTTGCCCGCGCGGTGCCGGCGGGCGACACCGGCGCGTCAAGGGGCGCCGTGCGCGTCATTGTGCAGATTCTGTCCGGGAGACACATCGTGAGCACGATATCGAATGAAGCAAGCTCGCCGTGGCATCGGGGCGAACTCGAGCTGCAGGAAAAGACGGGCGTCATGCAGAAGATGGACAGCGTGGGACGACGCTTCGTCAGGAACCACATGCCCGACCAACATCGGGCGTTCTTCGCGCAGTTGCCCTTTGTCGTCGTCGGTGCGGTGGCCGACGACGGCGATGTATGGGCGACGTTCGCATTCGGCCGCCCCGGCTTCATGCAGTCGCCGAACGACAAGCGCCTGCGCATCGACACCGTATTCGATCCGCACGATCCGGCTGCCAGCGGCACGCACGACGGCGCGGCGATCGGCCTGCTCGGCATCGAACTGCATACGCGGCGTCGCAATCGCCTGAACGGCGTGATCCGTCGCGGCGAGACGCACGCATTCGATCTCGACGTCGTGCAGAGCTTCGGCAACTGCCCGCAATACATCCAGTTGCGCGATTTCGCCTTCGTACGCGAACCCGATACGTTCTCCGCGATCGCACCGGAGCAAAGCGATCGGCTCGACGATCGCGCCCGCGCGATCATCGCGGCTGCCGACACGCTGTTCGTCGCGTCCTACGTCGGCGACGGCGCCGAGCGTCAGGTCGACGTTTCGCATCGCGGCGGCAAGGCGGGGTTCGTGCGCATCGGCGACGACGGCGTGCTGACGATCCCGGATTTCGCCGGCAACCTGTTCTTCGCGACACTCGGCAATTTTCGGGTCAATCCGCGCGCGGGCATCGTGTTCGCCGACTTCGAAACCGGCGACGTATTGCAGATGACCGGTGAAGCCGAAGTCGACCTCGATTCGCCCGAGATCGCCGCCTTTCAGGGCGCGGAGCGACTGTGGCGCTTCAAGCCGCGCCGCGTGGTTTTTCGCGCCGGCGCACTGCCGTTGCGCTGGACGTTCCGCGCGGAAGGCTGGTCGCCCAACTCGCTGATGACGGGGAGCTGGGACGAGGCCGCGAGCCGCCTGAGCGCCGCCGAACTGGCGCGGGCGTGGCGTCCGTTCAGGGTCGCAAAAATCACCGACGAGAGCACGCTGATCCGCTCGTTCCAGCTCGACCCCGCGGACGGTGCCGGCTTGGTACCGCACCTGGCGGGCCAGCACGTGCCGATTCGCGTGAACCCGTCGGAAGACGGCGATCCGCTCATTCGGACCTATACGTTGTCGAGCGCGCCGTCGGACGGTGTGTATCGCATCAGTGTAAAGCGCGAAGGCCGCGTGTCGTCGCATCTGCATGACGTGGTGCAGGTCGGTGACAACATCGACGTCCGAGCGCCCGCGGGGCAATTCACGATCGATGCGCTCGAGCGCCGTCCTGCCGTGTTGCTGGCGGCAGGGGTCGGGGTGACGCCGATGCTGGCGATGTTGCGTCACATCGTCTACGAAGGCGCGCGCAAGCGCGGCACGCGCAAGACCTGGTTCTTTCACGCCGCACGCTCCGTGAAGGAGCGCGCGTTCAGTGACGAGATCGGCCAGCTCGCATCGGCGGCGAACGGCGCCGTGAACGTGGTGCGCGTCCTGTCGGACGCGACCGGCGCGCGGGAAGGCGACGAGTTCGACGTCGCGGGCCGCATCGATGCGAACCTGCTGCGCGCCACGCTGCCGTTCGACGACTACGACTTCTATCTGTGCGGACCGTCGGGCTTCATGCAGGCGGTCTATGACGAGCTCCGCGACCTGAACGTGGCGGACCACCGGATCCACGCGGAGCCGTTCGGCCCTTCCGGGCTCAAGCGTCGAGCCGATTCGGGCGCAAGTGCCCCACTGCGCGCGCCGGCGGATACGCCGACACCCGTCGCGTTCGTCAAGTCGGGCAAGGAAGCGCGCTGGCAGCCGGGCAGCGGCTCGCTGCTGGAGCTGGCCGAGGCGCGCGGCCTGACGCCCGAATACGGGTGCCGCGGGGGCAGTTGCGGCACCTGCCGCACCCGGATCGTCGAAGGCGCGGTGACGTATCCGGTCGCGCCGGAATTCAAGGTATCGGACGACGAAGCGCTGATCTGCTGCGCGGTGCCCGCGCATCGCGAATCGGGCGGAGGCGACCGTCTGCTGCTCGACGTGTAATTCTGAACCCTCGTCGCACGACGACGAGCGGAACTGGCATCGCTCATACGGCAACGAGAACTGGGAATTCGGTGACGATGGCCTCATGCATCACCGCCATGCGTGCATCAACGATCTGCCGATCGCCGAGGCCGACCGGAGGCTCTTCTGGCCGCTCGGGCGCAGGCCCGACGATCATCCCGGCCTGAGCGATCTCGGCCTGTAGGGTCCGTTACATACGGAACGTGCATGCGTTGCCACCAGAACGGCCGCGCGCGCGCCGTGCCGACTCGCCGGTGTCAGCTAGGCGGACCACAGCGGCGCTTTGGCTCTCAGCCTTTCGACGCAGAGATCGATGAAGGCGCGCGCTTTCCGGTTCGCGTGCCGGCCCTCCCGATGCACGACATGAACCGGAAGCGGAGCAAGTTCGTGCTCGGCCAGCAGCACGCACAGCGTGCCTTGCGCGAGCTCGTCGACCACCTGATATGACAGCAGGCGCACGATTCCGAGGCCGGCCGTCGCCGCGGCGATCGCGGAATCGTTCGTCGTGGTCAGCAGGCGTGGCTGGATAGGGACGGTGAGCGTCTTGTCCCGCGCACGGAAGCGCCATTCCGGCGCCGGCGTGATGCCCGTCGCCTGAATCGTGACATGAGCCGCGAGATCGTCCGGATGCCGCGGCGTGCCGTGCGCACGTAGATAAGCGGGAGAAGCGCACAGCACGCGGCGTACCTTGCCGACCGGGATCGCCTGCAGCGACGAGTTCGGAAGTTCGCCGATACGCACTGCAACGTCGGCACCTTCATCGACGAGATTCACGACGCGGTCCAGAAACCAGCAGTTGAGATTGACGAAAGGATGATGCTCCAGATACTCGAGCGCGATCGGTGTCACATAGCTCTTGCCGAACAGCACGGGCGCCGTGACGGTGAGCTGGCCGCGTGGCGTATTGCCGGTGCCGGTGGCGGAAAGCTCCGCCGCGTCGATGTCCGCCAGAATTCGCCGGCAGTCTTCGTAAAACGACGCGCCCGCATCGGTGATGCGGACCACGCGCGTCGTCCGCGTCAGAAGCCGCACACCCAGATATTCCTCGAGTTCCGTCATCACGCGGCTGATCACCGACGGCGATACGTTCAGCTTGCGCGCCGCCGATGCGAACCCTTCCGTCTCGACCACCGTGACGAAGGTGGTCATGGCCTGGAGCCTGTCCATGTATGAAAGATATCCGGGTGAAGTGAACCTGTCCGCACGCGCATCGCGCGCATCCATGTCGCCGCATGGCGGCGGCCAGCATAGCAAAATTTCGAATCCGTTCCGCGTGCGAGGTCGGTGCGCGACGATCGTTTCCGTGCATGCACCATGCATCGTCGACGGCTGCGCGGTCGTGGGCCGGCCGCGATGAATTCGACAGCATCGCGAATCCGATCCGCAGGCAGGCGATCGTGCGAACGTCGATCCCGGACGGAACCGGCAGGCGAACGCCGCGCAAGCATCGTGCGTCAGGATGAATGCGCGTCCGGCCCCGCGGTTCTCGACGATCGCATGCGCCACTTCGCCGGCGTCATGCCTACCTGCCGTTTGAACACCCGTTGGAACGCGGCCTCGGATCGATATCCGACCGATTCGCCGATCTCCGCGACGGACATCGTCGTTTGCGCCAGCTTGCGCCCGGCAAGTGCCATGCGGATTTCCGTCAGGACATCGGTTGCCGAGCGGCTGATCGCCTCGTCGAAATGGCGGGCGAACGTCGCGCGCGACATGTGGCACCGCTCGGCCAGCTGTGCGAGTGTCCAAGGCTTTTCTGGCTCGTCGAACATGGCCGCGAGAGCCGGCTGCAGCCGATGACGTTGTGCCAGCGCAAGCAGCCCGCGCGGCGCGTGGTCCGCCTCGGACGCACTGCGCAGGGTCAACGCGAACAGCGCGCCGGACAGATGATCCACGACCGCGGCACTGCCGGCGCGTTGCTCCAGCGCTTCCTCCCGCATCAATTCGATGACCCGCGCCAGCCGCGTGGCTGCAAACGCGGCGTCGCGCGTCGGTCCATCGCCCGCGGTCACGCTGCTCACGAGCAGACGTCGAGGCAGATGGTCGCGCAGCAACTGCTGCGGGACAGCCGGCAGCACGAAGCGCCCGCACAGCACATCGGTGCTCGCGTCGGCGCTGCCGTTCGTCGCAACGGTCAGGCCGTTGCTGTGCCGCTCGCGCGCCGCGCGCGGCGCGTCGCCGCTGCCGTCGTGCAGCCGATGGGCACTGCCGGAGGGAAACACCACGATGTCGCCGGCCTTCATCCGGAGCGTCGGCTCGTCTTCTCCGTGCGTCTCGCACTCGACGACAGCCTCGCCGCGCAACAGTATGTGATAAGGGAGTTCCCACTCGCTCGACTCGGGATGGTCGATGCGCCACGGCGCACCGAAGTGGCACCGCACGTCAAGTCGCCCGGTGACCGGCATCATCGACAGCAATCGGTCGAGCATTTCCATATGAGACGTTTGAGCATGGAGTTGCGGCAGTATGGCATTAAAGAAACCGCCGCGCATCCCTACACTGACTCCCATGCCATACGACATGGCTAACCGTTCAACCATGAAGCAAGGAGTCGATCATGTCCCGTCTCACCACCATTCGCCCTGAAGAGGCAACCGGCGCGACCGCTGAAGTGTTCGCGAAAATCAAGAAGGCTGTCGGCAAGGTGCCCAACGCCTACGCAACCATCGGCACGCAAAGCCCCGAAGCGCTCGGCGCGGCGCTGGCATTCGATGCGGCGGTCGCGGCAAGCACACTCGGCAAGGCCGATATCGAGGTGATCAAGCTGACGGTCAGCGAATACGCGGGATGTGATTACTGCGTGGCCGCTCACACGCTGATGGGCAAGCTGGCAGGCCTGACGAGTGATCAGATGAAGCAGGTGCGCGCAGGCGCGACAACCGGCGACGCCGCGCGGGACGCGCTGGTCGCGTATGTCCGTACGCTCGTCGGCACGCACGGCACGGTTCCCGTTGCGGTCGTCGATGCGGTGCGCGCAGCGGGCTATACGGAACGCCAGCTCATCGAGATCAGTCTCGCCATCGCATCGATCACGTTCACGAACCTCGTCAATCGCGTGAACGATACGAAGCTCGATTTTCCGGCTGTGGCGTAACGGCGCGTCCGTGCGGGGCCTCGGCGACCGATTCCGAATCGTTCATTCGTCGGCCTTCATCGAAACGGAACTTGCCGACGCGCCCGGCACACGGGTGCCTGCATGCGCTACCGCCACGCCGGGAGCGGAAAACGCTCAAATGGTGTTGATCCCGTTGCCGTGCGCGGTCATTTCGACGAAGTGATCCGCCGGCATCGGGCGCCCGAGCAGGAAGCCCTGCAGCGAGTTGCAGCCGAGTTGGGTCAGGAACTGCTGCTGGGCCGTCGTTTCAACGCCCTCCGCGACGATCTTCAGGTCCAGTGCCCGGCCGAGGGCGACGATCGCCGAAATGATCGCGGCGTCTTCGGTATCGTGTTCGAGATCGCGAATGAAGCCGCGGTCGATCTTGAGCTCGCTGGCCGGCAAGCGTTTGAGATACAGCAAGCTTGAATAACCCGTTCCGAAGTCGTCGATGGAAATGCGCACGCCCATGTCGTGAAGCTGCTGCAGGATTCTCAAGCTGGCGTCCGCATCGCGCATCGCGGTCGATTCCGTGATCTCCAGCGTCAGGCAGTGCGGCTCCAGCGCGTGCCGCTGCAAGGTGGCCTCCACGACCCGGATCAGGCTCGCGTGACCGAATTGCAGCGGCGACAGGTTGACGGCCATCGTCCAGTCGGTTCGACCTGCATCGCACCACACGCGCATCTGCCGGCAGGCCTCGTCCAGCACCCACTCGCCGATCGGCACGATCAAGCCGGTCTTTTCCGCAATCGGGATGAACTGATCGGGTGAAATGAGACCGCGCGTCGGGTGCATCCATCGCAACAGCGCCTCGACGCCGATGATCGGTCCGTGCGGGACGTCGAACTTCGGCTGGTAGTGCAGGACCAGTTCACGCCGCTCCAGCGCCAGACGGAGCTCCTGCACGATTTTCAGGTGCTCGCGGACATTCGCGTTCATCGATGCCTCGAAGAAACAGTACGCGTTCCGGCCGAGTGCCTTGGCGTGATACATCGCTGCATCGGCATTGGTCATCAGGTCGCGGAAATCGCTGCCGTTGCCGGGATAGAGCGCAATGCCGATACTGGCCGACACGCGCAATTCGTGTTCGGACACGCGGAACGGTTTCCGGATCACCGCCAATATCTTGTCCGCCACGTCGGCCGCGTCCGCGGGCTCGTCCACCGCCACGGCCAGCACGAATTCGTCGCCCCCCAGGCGGGCAATCGTGTCCTGCGAACGCAGGTTCGCGCCGATGCGCCGCGCCACGTCGACCAGCAACAGATCGCCGACGTGATGACCATAGGCATCGTTGACCGCCTTGAATCCATCGAGGTCCATGAACATCAGCGCGAAGCTTCCGTGCTCGCGGTCGGCACCCTGAATCGCCTGATCGATCCGGTCTTCGAGCAGCACGCGATTGGGGAGCTTGGTGAGGTTGTCGTGCAGCGCCAGATACGTCAATTCCTGGTTGGCTGCGGCCAGTGACGTGGCCAGTACCGCCGTGCGGGCCTCCAGACGCAGGTCGAGGATGGAGACGATCAACGCAATGGCGAGTATGGCCAACGTGGCGACGATGATGACCAGTGCCAGCCAGCCGGCGTCCATGCGCGAGCCGGCTGCCCCGCAGATGCTGCCCAGCGGGAAGCGGGCGGCGGCCATCCCGGTATAGTGCATGCCGGCGATGGCGGCGCCCATCAGGACGGCCGATCCCAGGTTGAGCAGGCGCACGCGCGACGAGTTGGCACGCCGGATGAATACGATCCACAGCACGGCGCCCGATGCGACCACGGCAATCGCGACCGACAGGCAAACGAGCAACGGGTCGTAGCCGATGCCGGGCGACATGCGCATCGACGCCATGCCCGTGTAATGCATGCCCGCTACGCCGGCCCCCATCAACATGGCCCCGCCGCACAGCCGGCGCCACTTCAGCGTGTCCCGGCAGACGAGCCACAGTGCGCCCGTGGAGCAGACGATCGCGATCAGCAACGACAGCAAGGTAATGGCCGGATCGTATCCGAGTGGAATCGGCAACGCGAAAGCGAGCATGCCGACGAAATGCATCGACCAGATGCCCGTGCCCATCACGCAAGCCCCGCCGACCAGCCACCACCGTGCGGCATGCCCCTGAGCGCTCTTGATGCGCCCAGCCATGTCCAGCACGGTGTAGGACGCCAATATGGCAATCAGCAGCGAAAGAAGAACGAGCAACGCGTTATAACTGGTCGGCAGCATTGTTGTTTACAGATCGCTTTCGATTCGGCGACGACGAGACCACGCGTTGCATGGGATCTTCGTGAATTCGTGTGAAGGTTAAGCACAAAAGGAAAGCGGTGCCGAAGGAACGGAATGGTTGTGCGACCAACCAGACGATTCCAGCGACCACCGCTTGCATGGCGGATCATAAACGCGACCTCCCGTTCAGGGAAGGATTTGGCGCTGCGAGGCGTTGGAGGGGATGCGGGCGGGAATCAGAACGTGTGGCGAATGCCCACCGCAAACGTGTTGCCGGTGGGGTGAGCGCTCAGCTTGTCGTAAGCGTAAACCGCGTAGAGGTCCGTCCGTTTCGACAGCAGGTGGTTGTAGCCGACGGACGCGGTATTCCGCAGGCTGCCGGCCGCCGGGGTAGCGCCGGACCGCTTCGTGCGCGCCCACTCCGCGAGCAGGAAATCGGCCGGTGACAACGGGATCGACAAGCCGGCTTCGTAGGTGTGGCTGCCGGTCGGCGTACTCGCGTCGCTCGTCATCGCCCACGCGCCGTAGAGCGTGACGAGCTTGAAGTCGTATGCCGCGCCGGCCAGATAGGCGTACTGCGCGCCGACCGGCCCTGCCGCGGTATACCGCACGCGCTGGCCGGACAACACGGCCGTGAGGCCATGCCCTTGATAGTTCAGGTGAACGCCGAGATTACCGACGCCCGGTGAACCCGCCACGCCGCCAAGACCGTAGATGACGGTGGCGGCGAACCCCTTGAAGTCCGGCGTCGTGTACTTGACGGTGTTGTTCCACACCGTATCGCCGATGATCGT
>NZ_JACFYV010000127.1:0-19277 GCF_016759955.1 Burkholderia sp. KCJ3K979 | reverse complement strand
GTACTTCGGTGCAGCGGAAGCGAAAAAACGTGGAGCGGAATCGTTTGCGTGGCGGGCAATCCGTCGGATTGCTTGCATCGGACGGTATCAAGAACGAAAGCGCGGTGTCAAACTTTTTTTGATTATATGAAATAAAATTAAATCGAATAAACCGCAATGATTTTGAAAAGATCGGCAGTGTTTTGTAATGTTCGAAACCTGCAAGGTAGGTAATGCCGAAAGCGACTCGCCGATCCTTTCCGATGCGTATTGAAACGGCTGTTCGTTATCGAGGAAATGTTCGAATCGCCGGCGCCTGTCGTTCGGTTAGCTGAAGGTCTTCGACGCAGCGGAACAGCGCGTCGACCTGCTGAAGCAGCGCGTCGCGCGCGGAAGCGTCCGCATCATCGGTGGCGAGCGCCTTGATGGCGTCGAGCCGCGTTTCGAGTTCGGCGAGGTGGGTGAGCGTGACGCGACTGCTGCTGGCGACGGTGGCCGTCGCATCGGAAGGATTCGTGGATTTCATTGAGTGAGTCATCGCATTGAAGTGGTCGATGAAGCGCGCGAGGTCGGCCGGGCAGCCGTCGCGGGAAACCGTGCGCGCCGACGGATCGCCGGCCACGATCCGGCCGGCGGTGTCCGCCATCGCGTCGAGCGTCGCGAGCATGCGGCGGAGCAGCCTGAACAGGTCGAACGCGGCGGCCAGCAGGCAGACGAACAGCGCCGTCGCCAGCATCAGGCAAGTGGACGCACTGCGGAGCATCGCGTCGGCGCTCGCGTCGTGCGGCAACGCGGCCGGCGCATGCAGTGCATGGACGACGAACGCAACGGTGCCGGCGAGCAACACGACGACGATCGCGGCGAGGCCGATCGTCTGCCCGATTTGCCGACCGGGCCTGACCGGCCGCATCAATGCACGCCCCGCAGCCGGTAGCCGACGCCGCGCATCACTTCGGGCATGCCCGGTGCGCCGGCCTGTTCGAGTTTCTTGCGCAGCCGGCAGATGTGGCTGTCGACCGTGCGTTCCAGCGCGCTGACGTCGGCCATGCACGCGTCGAGCAATTCGCCGCGCGTGAACACGCGGCTCGGCGATCTCGCCATGTGCGCGAGCAGCCGGAACTCCGTCAGCGTCAGTGTGATCGGCACCTCGGTGCCCGCTGTGCGCACGCGGGCCAGATAGCTGTCGGTGTCGATCTCGAGGTCGCCGACGCGCAGCATGCGCAGGGTCGGCGGCGCGGCGGACCGGCGCAGGATCGCGCGCAACCGCGCGACGACCTCGGCCGGGTTGAACGGCTTGACGATGTAGTCGTCCGCGCCGGCGTGCAGTGCCTGCAGCCGGTCGAGATCGCGATCGAACGCGGTGAGCACGACGACGGGCGTGTTGTCGCGCCGTCGCAGTTCGGCGAGCACGTCCCAGCCGTTCTTCTGCGGCATTTTCACGTCGAGCAGGATCAGGTCGGGCTTCAGGTGCGGCTGCATGTCGAGCACCGCTTGCCCGTCGGCGACGCGGTAGGTGCGAAAGCCGTCGTGTTTCAGGTAGGCATCGAGGATGTCCGAGATGTCGGGCTCGTCTTCTGCAATCAGTATCAGGGAATTCGTCATGGAGTGTGCCGTGCCGTGTCGAACAATCGGGGCGGCTCGTTGCCGGGCCGGAGCGCACCGTTTCGCCACGCTGCCGCGCGGGACGGAACGGCGCCGTTCGTTCAGTTCTGCACCACGCGCTTCGACGGTGCGACGTCCTGGTCCGTGAGGCCGCCGCCGAGCGCCTTGTACAGCGCGACGGCATTGCCGAGCTCGCTGCGGCGCAGGTCGAGCAGCGCCTGTCGTGCCGCATAGAGCTGCCGCTGCGAATCGAGCAACTCCAGCCGCCCCTCGACACCCGCGCGATAACGCAGGTTCGACAGGTCGGTGCGGCGTTCGGCCGAGCCGACCACGCGCGTTTGGGCTTCGATCTGACGGCCGAAGGTTTCACGTCCGGCGATGCCGTCGGCCACTTCGCGGAACGCGGCCTGGATCGCGCGTTCGTACTCGGCGACCGCGCTGGACTTGCGCACTTCCGCGAGACGCAGCTCGGCACGCAGCCGCCCGCCCTGGAAGATCGGCACCGTGACCTGCGGCGCGAAGCTCCATACGCGCTGCCCGCCGTCGAACAGGCTGCCCATCGCGGGGCTGAGGAAGCCGATCGACGACGTCAGCGACAGGCGCGGGAAGAACGCGGCGCGCACGGCGCCGATGTCCGCATTCGCGGCGACGAGATTCTGTTCGGCGTGCTGGATATCCGGGCGACGGAACAGCAGTTCAGACGGCAAGCCGGCCGGCAGTTGGGTCATCACCGGTTGCTGCTGAAGCGGCAGCGGCTCGGGCAGATCCTTCGGCAGCTCGGTGCCGATCAGCAGGCGCAATGCATTGCGTGCCTGCTCGACGGCGCGCGTGAGCGCTTCGAGATCGGCCGTCGCGCTCGCGACCTGGCCTTCGGCCTGCGCGATGTCGACGCCGCTCGCCTGATGCGCTTCCTTCAGGCGGCGCGCGAGATCGAGCGACTGCTGCCAGTCGGCGAGCGTGCGTTCGGACAACTGGCGTTGCTCGTGCGCGAGGCGTTCCGCGAAGTACGCGTCCGCCACGCCGCCGACGAGCGAGATCTGCACCGCGCGGCGGCCGTGATCGGTCGCGAGGTAGCGCGCGAACGCCGCATCCGACATCGATTTCACGCGGCCGAACAGGTCGATCTCGAACGCGCTGATGCCGACGTTGACGCCGTACTGGTTCTGCGTCGCGCCGAACAGCGGCGGATTCGACTGCGTGTCGTCCGACGTACGCTGGCGCGTGAAGTTCGCGCCGGCGCTGATCGACGGCAGGCGCGCGGCACGCTGGATGCCGTACTGCGCTTCGGCGGCCTCGACGTTCAGCGCGGCCACGCGCAGGTCGCGGTTGTGCTCGAGCGCGAGCTCGATCAGGCGTTGCAGGCGGCGGTCGCCGAACATCGTGCGCCAGCCGAGGTCGGCGGCGTTCGCGTCGGGATTGGCGGCAGCGGCGGTGGTGTAGGCCGTCGGCACCGGCATCGACGGTCTGACCAGCGTGGGCGCCAGCGAGCAGGCCGACAGCGCGAGGACGAGGGGAAGAATAAGCAATCGCATGGCATCAACCTTCCTGTTCGTGAGTCGGGGAAGCCGGCTGCGTGCGGGAAGCCTGCCATGCGCCGATACGCTCCTGGATACTCATCACGAACACAAAGAAAACAGGGACGAAGAAAATAGCCAGCACCGTGGCGGTCACCATGCCGCCGAACACGCCGGTGCCGATCGCGTGCTGCGTTTCGGCGCTGGCGCCGGTCGCGATCATCAGCGGCACGACGCCGAGGCCGAACGCGAGCGAGGTCATCAGGATCGGGCGCAGGCGCAGCTTCGACGCCTGCACGGCCGCTTCGATCAAGCCCTTGCCTTCCTCGCGCAACTGCTTCGCGAACTCGACGATCAGGATCGCGTTCTTCGCGGACAGGCCGATCACGGTGATCATCCCGACCTTGAAGAACACGTCGTTCGGCATGCCGCGCAACAGCACCGCACCGATCGCGCCGATCAGGCCGAGCGGCACCACGAGCATTACCGACAGCGGGATCGACCAGCTTTCGTACAGCGCGGCGAGCACCAGGAACACGACGATCATCGACAACACCATCAGCATCGGCGCCTGCGACGCCGACTGGCGTTCCTGCAGCGACTGGCCGGTCCACTCGACCGCGAAGCCCGGCGGCAGTTGCGCGGCGAGCCGTTCCATCTCGGCCATCGCCGCGCCGCTCGACTGGCCGGGCGCCGCGTTGCCGGAAATGCGCGCGGACGGATAGCCCTTGAAGCGCACCATCTGCAGCGGCGTGTCGGTCCACACGGGGCGCACCACCTCGGACAGCGGCACCATGCCGCCGGCCGCGTTGCGCACGTACAGCTTCATCACGTTGTCGATCTGCATGCGTGCCGGCGCGTCGGCCTGGATGATCACCTGCTGCATGCGGCCCGCGTTCGGGAAGTCGTTCACGTAGGTCGAGCCCATCGCGGTCGACAGCGTGTCGCTGAGCGTCGTGAACGACACGCCGAGCGCCTGCGCTTTCGCGCGGTCGATCTCAAGGCGGATACTGGTGCCGGCCGGCAGGCTGTCGGGGTACACGCCGGTCACGACCTTGCTTTGCGCGGCGAGTTCGAGCAGCTTGACTTCCGCTGCCTTGAGCGCCGCCGCGCCCTGGTTGGCGCGGTCTTCCAGACGCATCGAGAAGCCCGAGCTGTTGCCGAGTTCGTCGATCGCCGGCGGCAGCAGGCTCATCACCGTGCCTTCGGTCACGCCGGCCATCGCCTGCTGCGCGAGCATGCCTTCCTCGATCGTCGACGCGCCGCCGCGGTTTTTCCAGTCCTTCATCACCGACCAGTTGATCGCCGCGTTCGAGCCCTGGCCCGAGAAGCCGTAGCCGATCACGGAAATGCTCGACTGGATTGCCGGACGCGAAGCAAGATGCTTCTCCAGCGTCTTGACCACGTCGTGCGTACGCTCGGCGGTAGCGTCGGCGGGCAACAGAAAGCTGGTGATGAAGTAGCCCTGGTCTTCGTCCGGCAGGAACGACGACGGCAGGCTGCGGAAACCGAGCACCAGTGCGCCCGAAATCGCGACGAACACCAGCATCACGCGGCCCGTGCGACCGACCAGGCGGCCGACGCGCGTCTCGTACCATTTCGTCATGCGATCGAAGCGGCGGTTGAACCAGCCGAAGAAGCCGCGCTTCTCGTGATGGCCCGGTGCGAGCGGCTTGAGCATCGTCGCGCACAGGGCCGGCGTGAGCGTCAGCGCCAGCAGCGCGGAGAACAGGATCGACACGGCCATCGACAGCGTGAACTGCTTGTAGATCACGCCGACCGAGCCGCTCGCCATCGCCATCGGCAGGAACACCGCGGTCAGCACCAGCGTGACGCCGATGATCGCGCCGGTGATCTCCTTCATCGCCTTCGACGTCGCGTCCTTCGGCGACAGTCCTTCCTCGGCCATCAGGCGTTCGACGTTCTCGACGACGACGATCGCGTCGTCGACGATGATGCCGATCGCGAGCACCATGCCGAACATCGTCAGCACGTTGATCGAGAAGCCGGTCAGCAGCATCACCGTGAACGTGCCGAGCATCGCGACCGGCGCGACGATGGCCGGGATCAGCGTATAGCGCACGTTCTGCAGGAACAGGTACATCACGAGGAACACGAGCACCATCGCCTCGAGCAGCGTGTGCAGCACTTTCTCGATCGAGATCTTCACGAACGGCGACGTGTCGAGCGGGATCGAGTAGCTCATGCCCGACGGCATCGGCTTGCTCAGTTCGGCCATGCGGGCGCGGATCGCGTCCGCGGTCTTCACCGCGTTGGCGCCAGGCGCGAGCTGCACGCCGGCGAGGGTGGCCGGCTTGTTGTTCTCGCGGCTCACGAACGTGTAGTTCTGCGAGCCGAGTTCGACGCGGGCGACGTCGCCGAGCACGACCTTCGAGCCGTCCGCGTTCGCGCGCAGCACGACCTTCGCGAACGCCTCCGGCGTCGTGAGCTGACCTTGCGCGGTGAGCGGCACGGTCACGCGCTGGCCGGGCAGCGCGGGCAGCGCACCGAGGCTGCCCGGCGCGATCTGCACGTTCTGCTGGCCGATCGCGGTCGTCAGGTCGCTCATCGACAGGCCGAAATTGATCAGCTTCTGCGGATCGACCCAGATGCGCATCGCGCGTTCCGAACCGAACTGCAGCACACGGCCGACGCCGTCGATGCGCCGCAGTTCCTCGGAGACGCTGCGCGCCATGTAGTCGGCGAGCGCGCCTTCGTCGAAGCGGCCGTTGTCGGAGCGCAGGCTGACGATCATCAGGAAACCTGACGACGCGGATTCGACGATCAGTCCGTTCTGACGCACGGCGGCGGGCAGGCGCGGCTCGACCGACTTGATCTTGTTCTGCACGTCGACCTGTGCCATCTCTGGATGGGTGCCGGGCTTGAACGTCACGGTGATCTGCGCCTGGCCCGAGGTATCGGCCGACGATTCGAAGTACAGCAGGTTCTTGACGCCGGACAATTCGCGCTCGATGAGGCTCAGCACGCCGTCGTTCATCGTCTGCGGCGTGGCGCCCGGGTAGCTCGCGGTGATCGTGACGGACGGCGGCGCGACCGACGGGTAGCGCGCGACCGGCAGTTGCGGGATCGCGATCAGCCCGGTCAGGATGATGAAGAGCGCGATCACCCACGCAAACACCGGGCGTCGGATAAAGAATTCAGCCATGGCTGGAGGCTCCTCGTGACTCAGTGCGCGGACGCGTTGGCGACCGCGTCAGGCGACTTCCAGTCGGTCGCGGCAGCCGGCGCGCCGTCGGTCAGGCGCTCCATGCCTTCGACGACGATCTTCTGGCCGGCCTGCAGGCCCGACTTGATGCGATAGCTGCGGTTCGTCAGTTCACCGACCTCGACCGCTTTCAGGTGAGCGGTACCTTTCGCGTCGAGCACCCACACCTGCGGCTTGCCGCCGGCGCGCACGATGGCCTGTTGCGGCACCATCACGGCGTTGGCGTAGTGCGCGCGCGGAATCCGGGCACGCACGTACATGCCCGGCAGCAACTGGCGTTTCGGGTTGTCGACCAGCACGCGCAGCAGCACGTCGCCGGTGCCCGGATCGACGTTGACGCCCGAGAACAGCATGCGGCCCTTTACGTCGTAACGCGTGTCGTCGTCGCGCAGCACGTCGACCGGCAGGCCGTTGCCGTCCGACGCTTGCGGCTGCGACGCGAGCGCGTCGCGCAACGCCTCGAGCGAGGCGGCTGGTTGCCGCACGTCCACGTAAACCTGGTCGATCTGCTGGATGCGCGCCATCGGCTGGCTGTCGCTGCTCGACACCAGCGCGCCTTCGGTCACGAGCGCCTGGTCGATGCGGCCGGCGATCGGCGCTCCCACGGTCGCGAACTTCAGGTCGAGCTGGCGGCGCGCGAGCGTCGCGCGGGCCTGCGCGACGTCGGCCGCGGCCTGGTCGCGTTGCGATACGGCGTCGTCGTACACCTGGCGGCTGATCGCGTCGGCCTCGACGAGCGGCTTGAAGCGCGCCGTCTGCACCTTCGCGCGCTCGAGCGCGGCCTGCGCACGCTGCAGCGAGGCGGCGGCCGTGTCCATCTCGGCCTTGAACGGTGCCGGATTGATCTGGAACAGCGGCTGGCCGGCGCGCACTTCGGTGCCTTGTTCGAACAGCCGGCGTTGCACGATGCCGCTCACCTGCGGCCGGATCTCGGCCACCCGCACGGCCGCGACGCGGCCCGGCAGGTCTTCGGTCACGTCGACGCGCGTGGCGGCCACCGTCATGGCCGCGACCGGGGTGGCCGGTGCGGCGGCCTGCTGCTCGGACGGCCCGCACCCCGCCAGCATTGCCGCCACCAGCGCGCATACGGCGCCGTGGCAGCATCGTTTCTGATTCTTCATAGCGACTCCAGGAAGCGCAGGCAGCCCACTGCCTGCTTTGACGGGGCGGAGTGTGCTTGGATTAGTTGGGGGCTTTGATGCGGAAAGATGGAGATTCGATGGAGGCGGCGAAAGGCGCCGAAAGGAGGGGATGAGCCGAAGCGGAATGCTCGGACGAACAGGGTGCGGCGCGGTGTCGGGCGCGCGGTGTTTCGGCTCGACGCGCGTGCCGGCTCGCGCTAGTGGTTAAAGATCGAGCCGGCAGGGGGGGCGGAGGAACTGCACGACGAGGCGCGGTGCGTCTGCAGCTGGCTGGCCATGACGGGGCCGCTGGGCGCACACGTGCACGACATGGCGCCGGCATCGCGCGATGGCGACGCGGATCGGGTCAGCGAATGGGGCGCGCCATTTGACGCGCGGGCGCGCTACGGTTTGGCGCCGGCATTTCGCAGTGCGTCCGCGGCATACGTGTTGTCGTGCGTCAGCGCGAGTTGAAGCAGTGACTGGCCGCGCCGGTCGACATGGTTCGGATTCGCGCCATGCGCGACGAGCAGCGGAATCAGCTCGAAGCGGTTGAACAGCGTCGCGAATCCCAGCGCGGTTTCGCCGGCGCCGTTCGTCTGGTCGATCGGGCAGCGCGTGTCGATCAGGCGTCGCGCGATATCGGGCTCGTTCCGGAAGAGGGCGCCCATCAGCGCGGTGTTGCCGTGACGATCGCCGACGCACGCATCGGCGCCGACCGACAACAGGTAGTCGAGCGCCGCGGGCTGGCCGTCGTACGACGCGAGGATCACGGCCGTATAGCCGTGGCTGTCGGTGGCGTCGACCGGATAGCCGGCATCGTGCAACGCGCGCAGGATATCGACGCGGCCGACGCGCGCGGCGTCGAACCAGTCGCCGTCATAGCGGCGCAGCGCGGCAGGGTCGGCCTTGCCGTACATCGGCTGGTCGGGCAGGTGCGCGCAGCCGGCGAGCGCGGCCAGCGCGAGCGCTGCCACGGCCGCACGGATCGTGTGGGGGAAGCGTTCGGATCGCATGAGGGTGTCCTGATGAAGTGGCCGGGCCGACGTGCGCGGCGCGTGTCGCACACGTCGGCAGCGACCGGAGTCGCGGGGATCAGTTGTCGCTCAGCTTCGCCGCGAGCGACTGCACTTGCTGGACGTTCGCGTGAACGGCCTGCGCGAGCCGCGTACCGTAATCGGCGTCCGCCTTGTAGAAGTACGACAGCATCGCGTACTGGTTCTGCGCATTCTTCACCTGGCCGAGGTCGCCGGACAGCGCGGTGACGAGGTCGTCCTTGTCCTGTTGCGACAGGCTGCGGTAGTACTCGCCCGCCTGACGGAACGGCAGCTTCTTGCGGATCGCTTCCTGCTGCGTCGTGCCGCTGAGCGTCATGCGGACCGACTTGTACTGCGGGTCCTGCGCGAGTTCGTTCAGCGTCGACGGTTCGTAATTCACCTCGCCCTTGCGGTCGCCGGCGTTCATCTTGCCGTCCTGGTTGTTGTTGACGACCGGCACGACCGGGCGATTGATCGGCAGATCCATGTAGTTCGCGCCGAGCCGGTACATCTGCGTGTCGGCGTACGCGAACAGGCGATCCTGCAGCATCCGGTCCTCGGACGGCTCGATCCCCGGCACGAGCCGCGACGGCGCGAACGCCGATTCCTCGGTCGACTGGAAGTAGTTGTCGGGCACGCGATTGAGCGTCATCGTGCCGATCTTGCGTTCAGGCACGCCGGTCCACACCTTCGTATCGTCGAGCGCGTCGAAGTCGAAGCGGTTCAGATCCTTCGGCGTGAGCACCTGCACGTACAGGTCCCACTTCGGGAAATCGCCCTGTTTGAGCGCGCCGTACAGGTCGTTCGTCATCAGGTTCCAGTCGCGGCCGATCGACGCCGGGATTTCTTGCGGGCGCAGGCCGTGTACGCCTTGCTGGCTCTTCCAGTGGAACTTCACGTAGTGCACGTCGCCTTGCGCATTGACGAACTTGAACGCATGCACCGCGAAGCCGTCCATGCGGCGATACGAATCGGGCATGCCCTCGTCCGTGTACAGCCGCGTCAGCATGTGGGTCGCTTCGGGCGTGTGCGCGAAGAAGTCGAACGCGAGGTTCGGGTCCTGCACGCCGGTCACGGCGCTCGGCTTGTTCGCGTGCACGAAGTCGGGGAACTTGATGCCGTCGCGAATGAAGAACACCGGCCAGTTGATGCCGACCATGTCCCAGTTGCCCTGCTGCGTATAGAACTTCACCGCGAAGCCGCGCGGGTCGCGCGCCTGCTCGGGCGAGCCGCGATAGCCCATCACGGTGGAGAAGCGCACGAATACGGGGGTGCGGGTGCCCGGCGTGAAGACTTTCGCTTTCGTCAGGTCGGAGATGTCGGCGCTCGGCACGAACTCGCCGAATGCGCCGGTGCCGCGCGCATGCACGACGCGCTCGGGAATGCGTTCGCGGTCGAAGCGCTGCAGTTTCTCGATGAGCGCGGAATCCTGCAGCAGCACCGGGCCGGCGGGGCCGGCCGTCTGCGAATTCTGGTTGTCGCCGACGGGCGCGCCGGTGTCCCGCGTGAGTTCGGCGGCGTACGGAGAGGCGGAGAGTGCAACGCAGATTGCGGCGACTGCGTGCCGCAGCACGCGATGGGAGGGTGAGGACATGACGATGGAACTCCTTGATCCGATCGGTGGTGGGGAAACCGACTGAATTAGAAGAGATCGTCAGACGATTGGCTAATTGATATTCGATATGTTTTCGATAGCCG
This sequence comes from Burkholderia sp. KCJ3K979, assembly GCF_016759955.1. Classification (NCBI taxonomy): domain Bacteria; kingdom Pseudomonadati; phylum Pseudomonadota; class Betaproteobacteria; order Burkholderiales; family Burkholderiaceae; genus Burkholderia; species Burkholderia sp. KCJ3K979. Next base: position 9,100 of record NZ_JACFYV010000127.1, on the reverse strand, counting down.
TGGGATCGATGCGGCGCGAGCCCGTTCGTTGCGCAAGAACCGAAGCGGGATTGTTGCGCGCGCAATGAGTTATTGCTGGATTGTTTCAACGAGCATGATGCATCGGTCGCGCATGATTTGCGGCGGTGCGTCAACCGGCGCTTGCCTGCCAGCCGAGCCCGAGACTCTTCTGCACCGACACGTAGTTCTTGATCAGTTCGGCCTGTCCGGCGATCACGTTCTGCTGCGCGGCGAGCGCTTCACGTTGCGTATCGAGCAGGTCGATCATCGACGCGACACCCGCGCGATAGCGCTGGTCCATCAGCGCGCGCGAATGCACGGCCGACGTCTGCACCTTCGTCAATGCGACGACGTGCTCGCGCTGATGTCCGTAACGCTGCAACGCGGTGTTGGCATCCTGTAATGCACCGAGCACGGCCTTCTGATAATTCGCCTCCGCTTCATCCCGCGACGCTTCTGCCGCGCGTACCGCGCCACGCGTGCGTCCGAAGTCGAGAATGTTCCATTGCAGGTATGGCGCACCGACCCACGTGAAATTCTGCTTGCGGAACAGGTGGCCGGGGTCCGTCGCGCTGAAGCCGAGATCGCCGAGCAACGTCACCTTCGGAAAATAGTCGGCGACATGCTCGCCGATCTGCGCATTGCTGGACGCAAGCCGGCGTTCGGCCGCGCGAATATCGGGGCGCTGTTTCAGCAGCGTGGCCGGATCGCCGATCGCGACGCTGGCGGGCAGCGTCGGCAATGCCGCGTCCGGGGTCGACAGCGCGGCATCGAGCGCACCCGGCGCACGGCCCGTCAGGATCGCGAGCCGGTCGAGCGATTCGGTTACCTGGGCATCGAGCGGGATCAGCGACGCGCGCGTGTTTTCGACCTGCGTCGTCAGTCGCTCGATGTCGGCATCGGCCGCGACGCCGCGCGCGCGGCGCTGCTGCGTGAGTTCGAGCATCTGCTGCTGCAGTTGCGCGGTGCGCTTCGACAACGCAAGTCGTTGCTGCTGGTCGCGCAGGTCGACATACGCATTCGCGACTTCGGCCGCGATCGACACCTGCGTGTCGGCGAGATCGGCATCGACGGCTTCGGCCTGGGCGGATGCGGCTTCGACCGCGCGGCGCATGCCGCCGAACAGGTCGATTTCCCAGGTCGCGTCGAAGCCCGCCGAATAGAGTTGCAGCGGCCCCGAGCCGCCGAGCGACGGCGACGTGCCGCCCGATTGCTCCGAGCCGTTCGACGGTAGCAGCGAGCCGAGCGCGCTGACGTCCGGCTCGCGCATGCGGATGGCCGCGACGGTGGCCGACGATTTCGGCATCTGCGCGGCGCGCTGTTGCGAGAGCTGCGCGCGTGCCGCGCGCAAGCGGGCCTGCGCCGCGTGCAGATCGGGGTTGTACACGAGCGCGGCGACGATCAGCGCGTCGAGCTGGCGATCGTTCAGCGCATGCCACCACGCGCTCGGCGAGGGCAAGGCGGTGTCGACGCCGGTGGCCGGCGCACGCACGAAGGTCGATGCATCGGGCGCGGCGGGCGCGCCGCGGTAGTCGGGGCCGACCGTGCAGCCGGCGAGCAGGCACGCGGCCGCGCACAGGGTGAGCGCGGAGCGGCGGGGCAGGGAGAAGGGTTTCATCGCGTATGACGGGTCAATGGCCGGACGACATCGGTTGCGGCCCGCGTGGCGTTCTCAGCAGCAGCGCGAGCGGCACGCAGGCGAGCAGCGCGAGGCCCAGCAGATAGAAGGTTTCGGAATAGGTCATCACGACGGCCTGGATCTGGATCTGCTGCGCCAGCTGGCCGAGCGCGCGCAGGTTCGAATACGCGAGATCGCCGGTGTGCGCGAACCAGTTGGCCGCATAGGCCGACAGGCGATCCTGCCCGATCAGCGAGTTCGCGGTCACCGATTCGCGCAGCGCGGCCGTATGGAAGGTCGTGCGCCGGTCGATCACGGTGCCGATGATCGCGAGCCCGATCGAGCCGCCGAGGTTGCGCGCCATGTTGTAGAGTCCGGCCGCATCGCCCGAGTCTTCGCGCGCGACGGCCGCCATCGACGCCTGGTTGAGCGGCATCATCGCGAGCATCTGCGCGAGGCCGCGGATCAGTTGCGACCATACGAAATCGTGGCCCACGCTCTGTGCGGTCAGGCTGATGTCGAGCATGCAGCTCAGGCAGAACAGCAGCAGCCCCGCGATCACGAGGATGCGGAAATCGACCTTGCCGAGCAGGCGCGGCAGGATCGGCATCACGAGAAAGGCCGGCAGCCCCGACAGCAGCATGATCGCACCGGCCTGTTCCGCGTTGTAGCCGGCGACGATCGCGAGGAACTGCGGCAGCAGGTAGGACACGCCGTACAGCCCGGCGCCGACCGCGGACACGATCACGATCACGCTCGCGTAGCGCGGGTTGCGCATCAGCGACAGCCGCATGATCGGCCGCTTCGCGAAGCGCTGCGACAGCGCGATCAGGACCATCCCGACGAACGACACGATGCTCAGCGTGACGATCATCTGCGATTCGAACCAGCGTTCGCGCTGGCCTTCCTCGAGCACGACGGTCAGCGAGCTCAGGCCGATCGCGAGGCCGAAGATGCCGAGCCAGTCCGCGTTGAAGAATGCGCTCCATTGCGGGCGGTCCGACGGCAGCCCGAACACCAGCAGCGCCATCAGGAGCAGGCACACGGGCAGGTTCAGGAAGAAGCACCAGCTCCAGTTCACGTTTTCCGCGAGCCAGCCGCCGAGCACGGGGCCGAACAGCGGCCCGAGCAGCACGATCAGGCCGAACAGCGTCATTCCGACCGGCAACTGCGACAACGGCAGGCGCGTGCGGATGATCGTCTGCGCGGTCGGAATCAGCGCGCCGCCGGTGAAGCCCTGGCCGATCCGGCCCGCGATCATCATCGGCAGCGAATGCGACCAGCCGCACATCATCGAGAATGCGATGAACAGCGCGGAGTTCGTCAGCAGGAAATTGCGCAGCCCGAACACGCGCGTGAGCCAGGCGGCGAGCGGGATCATCACGATTTCCGACATCAGGTAGCCGGTCGAGATCCATGTGCCTTCGGTGCCGGTCGCGCCGATTTCGCCCTGGATCTGCGGCAGCGCGGAATTCGTGATCGAGATGTCGAGCGTCGCCATCAACGCGCCGAGCGCGCCGGCCGCGACCGCGATCCAGTCGGTCACGCTCGCGCGGCCTTCATGCGGCGGCAGGGGGATCGTGGCGGGCGTATCAGCCATGACGCTGCTCGTCGCGGGCCGAGCGCGTATCGACGTCGACCGTCACCGACAGCCCGGGCAGCAGCATGCGTTGCGCGCGGGCGTTCGCGGCGAGACGGATGCGCACCGGCACGCGCTGGACGATCTTCGTGAAGTTGCCGGTCGCGTTCTCGGGCGGCAGCAGCGCGAACTGCGCGCCGGTGCCGGGCGCGAAGCTGTCGACGACGCCGGACAGCGGGCCGTCCGGCAGCGCATCGATATGCAGCTCGACGGGCTGGCCGATGCGCATGTTGCCGATCTGCGTTTCCTTGAAGTTCGCGACGAGGTAGATCGAATCGACCGGCACGACGGTCAGCAGGCGCGTGCCGGGCTGCACGTATTGCCCGACGCGCACCGTGCGATCGCCGACGCGGCCCGCGAGCGTGCTGCGCACGATCGTGTTGTCGAGGTCGAGCTGCGCCTGCGCGGCGCTGGCCTGCGCGGCCTCGAGCTGCGCACGCGCCTGCTGAAGCTGGGCGGTGAACGATGCGATTTGCGTGCGAGCGGCGGCGATCGACGCGTTGTTCGCGGCGAGCGTCGCCGCCGCCTGATCGCGCGTGCTTTTCAGGTCGGCCACGCGTTCGTGCGTTTCGGCGCCGGTCGCCGCGAGCGGCGCATAGCGCGTGTACTCGTCACTTGCGTGCTGCGCGTTGATGCGCGACACCTTCGCCTGCGCGTCGGCCTGCTCGAGATTCGCGCGCTGCTGGCTGATGTCGGCTTCGGCGCGCGCGATATCGGCGCGGCGGGCATCGACGGTCGCCAGCGCTTGCGCGAGCGCCACCTGGTACTGACGGACGTCGAGCCGCACGAGCGGATCGCCGGCCTTCACGGGCTGGTTGTCGCGCACGTAGACGTCGGTCACGTAGCCGGCGACCTTCGGCGCGGCGGTCATGCTGTCCGCCTGCAGGTACGCGTCGTTGGTGCTTTCGATGAAGCGGCCGACCGTCCACCAGCGGCCGAGCCAGACCGTGCCGCCGACGGCCGCGAGCACGGCGGCCACGAGCAGGATGCGCCGCCTCGTTCCGCCGTTGCCGTTGCGCGGCGTTGTTCCGTTTTCCTGACGATCTGCTTTCTGTGGCGGGTCTTGTGGCGTCGACATTCGGGATCCAAATTATTCCAAGTGGAAGAATTATTCCAGTTGATAAAATTGTGTCAAGTAGAATGTGGATCGATCGAATGACGAGGAAGGCATGAACGAAGCGAAGAAGCTGCGCCGCACGTCGGCGGGCGGCTACGCGCGCGGCGACGAGACGCGCCAGCGGATCATCGAGGCGGCGATCGAACTGTTCGGCGAACGCGGGTTCGCGGGGGCGTCGACGCGCGAGATCGCCGCGATGGCGGGCGTGAACGCGCCGGCGCTCCAGTACTACTTCGAGAACAAGGAAGGGGTGTACCGCGCGTGCGTCGAGACGATCGCCGAGCACGGCTGGCAAGTGTTCGCGCCGGCGGTCGGCCATGCGCGGGCGATGCTCGACGGCCATGCGAGCGTCGATGCGCTGATCGATGCGTTCGTCGGGCTGCTGCGCGCGCTGTCGGACCGGATGTTCACCGCGCCGAAGACGATGAACCAGCGGATGTTCTTCGCGCGCGAGCAGGGCGGCCAGGAGCCGGCGAGCGCGAGCGAGATCCTGATGACGCGTATGCGCAAGCCGCTGAACGACGTGAGCGCGGAATTGATCGGCCGCATCACGGGGCGACCGGCCGACGATCCCGTCACGCGGTTGCGCGCGCTGAGCCTGTTCGGCCAGATCACGGTGTTCCACGTCGCGCAGCGTTCGGCGCTGCAGTTGCTCGAATGGGAGGCGTTCGAAGGCGAGCGCGCGGCGCTGGTGACCGACACGATTGCCGACCAGACGCGCGTGCTGCTCGAGCAATGGCATGCGCAGCGCGATGCGGGTGCCGCCGGCGCGGAATCGGCTGCGAAGCGCGCGCAGGGTGCCGCGGCGAAACGACGTGCGGCGAAGCCGGGGGCGGTACCGCCCGCCGCGAAAAGCACGACGCGCGTGAAGAAGCCCGCCGCGCGTTGAGCGCGGCGGGTCACCGGCCGCGGGCGATCGCGATCAGCCCGGCTTGCGCTCCGCTTCGTCGGGCGATGGCGGCCGGGCTGCCGTCTCGGCGGTATTCCGCGTGTCGGGGCGCGGGTCGTTTTCCTCGCTGCCGACCGGCCGCGATCCGTCCGCATAGGCGACGACACTGCGCTGCGGATTGGCGATCCGGATTCCGCGTTCGCGGAACGTCTCCGCGATCCGTCGGTTGAATTCGCGCTGCACGCCCCAGCGCGCCGAGTCCGTACATTGCATCTGCCCGGCCAGCGCGAGCGCCGCGCCGTCGACCTGGTCGATACCCCAGTAGCTGAAGTCCGACAGGATGCCGTCGTGGTATTTCGGATCGTCGCGCAACGCGGCGCCGATTTCCTTCAGCGTCGCGATCGCGCGCTCGATGTCCTCGCCGTACGCGATGCTCACCTTGACGGCCGCGTTGCCGAGCCCGCGATTCGTGTTGTTGACGGTCGTCACCGAGCTGAACGGGATCGTGTACAGCGATCCGTCGCCGGCGCGCAGCCGCACCGTGCGGATCGACAGGTATTCGACCGTGCCCGACACGCCGGCGAGCGTGACCCAGTCGCCGACCTGCATCGCGTTCTCCATCAGCAGGAAGATCCCGGTGATGAAATCCTGCACGAGCTTCTGCGACCCGAAACCGAGCGCGACGCCGAAGATGCTGGCGCCGGCCAGCAGCGGGCCGACGTTGACGCCGAGCTCGCTGAGGCCCGTCAGCACGACGACGAGCGCGATCATCACGAACAGCAGCGAGCGCAGCATCGGCAGCAGCGTGCGCAGGCGCGCGGCGCGCACCAGGTTGCCTTCGCGCGTCCAGCGCTGCAGCCGGCGCTCGATCGCGATGTTGGCTGCCTCCCACACGACGAGCGCGACGATCGCCGCGATCGCGATCGTCACCAGCGCGGACGCGAGCCGGTGGCCGATCGTGCCCGTCTCGAACGCGCGGAAGATCGGCACGCCCCAGATCTGCAGCAGCAGCACGACGGTCACGACGCCGATCGCCCCCGACACGATCTGGCGCAGCAGCGGGTAGTAGCGGTACGCGTGCAGATGAACGAGCGTGCGGTCGTCGTCGCGGCGCTGGAACAGCCGCGCGAGCGCGCCGAACACGACGATCGACACCATCCGCATCGCGATCATCACGGCGATCGAGCGGCCGCCGAGCGTGATCAGCACGCGATAGCCGTTGTGGACGTCGAGCGCCCACACGAACCACAGTGCCATCACGATGAAGACCGACACGGGCGCCCACGCGTCCGCGAGCGCGTTGCCGACGACCGTGAAGGCCGGACGATCCGCGCCGGCGGCACGAATCCGTGCCGCGACCGGCCGGCGACACTGCAGGATCAGCACCGAAATCATCACGTGCCCGACGAGGGCGACGGCCTTCAGCAGCGCGACGTGGCCGGCTTCACTCAGGCCGAAGTTCGCGGCGATCTCGACGGCCGCCGTGCACGCGCCGACCACGATCACGATCCGTGCGATCGAGCGTTGCACGAAATCGGCCCATGCGTCGCTGATATGCAGCAGCCGCAACTGCCGCGCATCGGGCTGGAAGAACAGCCGGCTGACGATCGTGATGAGCCGGCAGATCACGTAGGTGTCGATCAACGCTTCGAGCGCGGCTTCGATCGGCGTGTCTGCTTCGACGAGCAACGACATCGTCAGGCTCGCGACGCCGACGAACACGAGTAGCGGCACCGCGCGCAGCGCGAGACTGACGAGTGCGCGCGGCATCCGCTGCAGCAGCGTGGTGTGCCGGCGGGCGTGGCCTCGGCTTTGCGAGGATGCGGGGGTGACGCCTGCGGTGTCCGGGGCTGCGGTGTCGGGTGGGGTGGACGTATCGGGCGGCGGCGTGGGGGCCGCGTCCGGTGCGGCGGAATCGGACGCGGTGCGCTGCGACGTGTCGGCGCGGCGCGCGGCGACTGCCGTCAGCGCGCGTCGCAGCAGCCGCTTCGCGAGCCATTCGACGACGAGCGCTGGCAGGAGTACCGCCACGAGGATGCCGAGCGTGCGCGTGAGATCCGCACGCTGGTCGGCGCTGACGAGCTTGTCGTGCCACCAGCTTCCCACCGAACCGATATCGAGCAGCGAGCGCAGCGATTCCTGCAGCGCGTTGCCGATCTGAGTGGCCCAGCGCGATCCCTGGCGGACGAGCATCGAGGCGAGCCCGTTCGACGTGAGCGCGGCCGGCGCCGCGGCGGCCGATGCGCCGCTGGCCGCAGGCGCTGCGCTGGCCGGCACGGCGGGTGCGCTCAATGCGCCGACGGCCGCGATCGCGCGCAGCGTCGTTTCGACCTGCGCGCGATCGCGCGGGTTTTCGAGCACGTTCAGTGCCTGCCGCGCCTCTTGTGGCGTCAGTGCGGGCGCGGCGCCGGAGGCAGCCGACGCGGCGGCCGGAGCGGGAGCGGCCGCGTGGGCGGCCGACACGACGGCGGCGAGCAGCCAGCCGAGGAGGATATGTCGCATGGAGTGGGCATGCGGGTGCGTCTCGTCACGCGGCCCGCGAGGCTGAATGATGGACGGAAGTTAACATGATTGCGATCGCGACCGAATAGTTCCGTCGCCGGCTATTCGGATCAGGCATGAGCGACGCGACGCAGGCGTCCCGTGTTCCCGATCGTAAGGCGTCTGTAACGCGTGCTTTCCGATGCCGATGGGCGAAGCGTCACCCGATGAGCGTTCGTCCGGTCTCGTTCCACGCTGGCATCACGTCAGGTGAATTCGGATTCCTATGAATCAGGCCGGATCGTCATGAAATGCCGGCAAGACGTGCGCCGCGATTTCTTCGATGACGTCGCGCACGGGCCGGTCCGATCCGGGGTTCAGCGTGACATGGTGCGTTCCCGCCGTGCGCATGTCCCGCAGGATATCGGCTAACGCATGGCGCCCGGTTGCATAACCGAGCGGCAGCGCGGTGGCGGGCGTATCGGGATGTGCGGCGAGGTCGAGCCGCATCGATACGCCGAACGCGCGAAATTGCGGCGACGCGAGCCGGTCGACCGCCGCGCGCCACATCGAATAGCGGGCGCGCTGCGTATCCGGATCGCGGTGATAGGTCATCCAGCCGATCGAATGGCGGGCAATCCAGTCGACGCTCTGTCCGCCCGAGCCGACCGCAAGCATCGGCACCGCGTCGCCGTCGCGCGGCAGCAGCGTGAATTCGGGCGCATCGGGCGGCGCCTGGTCGGGCAGCACGCGCGACGGTACGCCGAGCGCGGCCGCGACGACGTCCCAGTGCGCGCGATAGCGGTCGCGCCGGGTTTCCGCGTCGACGCCGAACGCCGCATATTCGGGCGGCCGGTCGCCGGAGCCGAGTCCGAGGATGAAGCGTCCGCCCGACAGCGTCGCGACCGACAGCGCGCCTTTCGCGATATGCAGCGGATGGCGCAGCGGCAATACGATCGCGCCGCTGGCGAGCGCGATCCGGCGGGTGCGCGACGCCAGTGCGCCGAGCAGCACCCACGGGTCGAGATGGCCGACCGGGTCCGGATAGTCGGCGCTGTTCAGCGGCACGTCGCGAATCCACAGCGCGCGAAAGCCGAGCGAATCGGCCAGTGCCGCGAGTTCGAGTTGTTCGTCGAAGTCCGCGACGATATGGCCGCTGCGAAGCAGCGGAAGGGTGAGGCCGATCGACAGCCGCCCGTCAGCAAAGACACGCTGCGCGACGTCGGGGCGGGCGGGAACGGTTGGGGGCATGGCGAATCCTTGAAGGCGAGGCAGGGCGAACGCACAGTGTTCCGTGTCCGAATGCTAGCGTGTTTGCGCGATGCCCGAGCGGGACGGCGCCGCGCTGCGCTAAAC
>NZ_JACFYV010000126.1:0-19435 GCF_016759955.1 Burkholderia sp. KCJ3K979 | reverse complement strand
GCACACGCCGATCTCGGTGCCTTTCTCGACGGCCAGCTGCTTGAGCCGGATCGCGGCAGACAGCCCGGCCGGGCCGCCGCCGACGATCACGACGTCGTATTCCATCGATTCGCGCGGGCCGTATTGCTCGATGAGGCTTGCGGGGGTCATTGGCGTTCCTCTAACCGTTAGAATGCTTTTATTCGGGAGCGTATTGTCTGCGAAACGAAACGCTTGCCGCAACAACATGCGGGTAGATTAGCACGATCGTTCTATTTTTTGTGCTAGGGTAATGCCGCCCGGGCTGTGCCGCCGGGGCTGGCGAAACGACATCGAAAGGGGATGTGTAAATGGGTCGATCGATCAATCTGGAAGGCAAGGTTGCGCTGGTGACGGGCGCGTCGAGCGGCCTCGGGCAGCGTTTTGCGCAGGTGCTGTCGCAAGCCGGCGCGAAGGTCGTGCTCGCGAGCCGCCGCGTCGAGCGCCTGAAGGAGCTGCGCGCGGAGATCGAGGCGGCGGGTGGCGCCGCGCACGTCGTGTCGCTCGACGTGACCGATGTCCAGAGCATCAAGGCGGCCGTCGCGCATGCGGAGACGGAAGCCGGCACGATCGACATTCTCGTGAACAATTCGGGTGTGTCGACGATGCAGAAGCTCGTCGACGTGACGCCGGCGGATTTCGAGTTCGTGTTCGATACGAACACGCGCGGCGCATTTTTCGTCGCGCAGGAAGTCGCGAAGCGGATGATCATGCGCGCGAACGGCGGCGGCAACGGCAAGCCGCCATGCCGGATCATCAACATCGCGTCGGTGGCCGGGCTGCGCGTGTTCCCGCAAATCGGGCTGTACGCGATGAGCAAGGCCGCGGTCGTGCAGATGACGCGCGCGATGGCGCTGGAGTGGGGCCGTCACGGGATCAACGTGAACGCGATCTGCCCGGGCTATATCGATACCGAAATCAATCACTACCTGTGGGAAACCGAGCAGGGCCAGAAGCTGCAGTCGATGCTGCCGCGCCGGCGCGTCGGCAAGCCGCAGGATCTCGACGGGCTGTTGTTGCTGCTCGCGGCCGACGAGTCGCAGTTCATCAATGGCTCGATCATCTCCGCAGACGACGGCTTCGGCCTCGCCTGAGCGGGTGACATTCAGCAACGAAGAAGACTGCAATGAGCGCAACAAGCGATTACTCCCCCGTTTTTGAGATGTCGATGCCGATCCGCTGGGGCGACATGGACGCGTTCGGCCATGTGAACAACACGGTCTATTTCCGCTACATGGAGCAGGCGCGGATCTCGTGGTTCGAGCAGCTCGGCATTGCCGGCGGCAACGGCGAGGGGCAGGGGCCCGTCATCGTCACCGCGTCGATGGAATTCCTCAAGCAGTTGCACTATCCGGGCGACGTGATCGCGAGGATGTCGGCCGCGAAGCCCGGCCGAAGCAGTTTCGATACCGGGTTCGAGCTCACGCGCGCGGACGATCCGCAGCATGTCTACGCACGCGGCAACGCGCGCTGCGTGTGGGTCGACTACGCGCTCGGCAAGTCGGTGCCGCTGCCGCCCCTGCTGCGCGACACGATCGAGCGCGCGCTCGCGACGAAAGTCAGCTGAGCGTGCATACCGGCAGGCCGGCACCGGGTCGTCGGTGGCGCGCCGTGCCCGTTGTTTCCCCCGGTCGGCCGCCGCGTGCGGCCGATCGTCATTCGAGCGCTGCGACGCAATGCGCGCTCACTGCCCGAGCAGTCGCTGCAGCAGCTCCGGCGTATTGTTCGTCCCGTATTTGCGCATCAGCCGGGCGCGGTAGATGTCGACCGTGCGCGAGCTGATGTCGAGTACGCGCCCGATCTGCTTGCTGGTCTTGCCGGTCGCGAGCTGGGCGGCGATCTCGCGCTCGCGCGGGGTCAGCTCGACCGCGACGCGGCGCGTCGCGCTCAAATCCTCGAAGGTCCAGACGCCCGCCGCGAGCGGCGCGGTGCGGTCGAGCGCGCGGCCCGTCACATGGCACCAGAACAGCTCGCCGTCCGCGCGTTTCATGATTCTGTCATCCGAGTAGACGCCGTTCGCGACCATCACGCGTGCGATGCGCTCGCCGATTCGCTGGAATTCGTCCGTCGACGGGTAGAGCACCGCGTACGATTTCCCGATCAGGTCGGCCCGCGCGCAGCGGAAGATCGACGCGAGCGCGTCGTTGCAGTCCTCGATCACGCGGTCGCGCGACAGCACGAGGCCGAGCGGCGCGAGGTGGAAGGCGGTCTGGTAATCGAGATCGGGCATGGCGCAGGCAGGCGGAGGGAAATGCTTATGTATTTTTGCGTATTGTGCCGCATCCGCGCCGCATCGTACCCTTTCAGGCATCTCGCGGCGGTGTGTCGCGACATAAAAACAGCGTGCTTCGACGCAGGCATTGCCGCGCATGCATAGAATGGTGCGGCGGGCTTGCGCCACGTGGCGCGTGAACCGGTTTTGCTGGTTTCCATAGAGGAAGGGACAACTGATGAACAAAGTCTATCCAAGCGCGGCTGCCGCGCTGGAGGGGGTCGTCCGTGACGGACAGACCTTCGCGGTGGGCGGCTTCGGCCTGTGCGGGATTCCCGAGGCGCTGATCGCGGCGTTGCGCGATTCGGCCGTCAAGGGCATCACCTGCATCAGCAACAACGCGGGCGTCGACGGTTTCGGCCTCGGCCTGCTGCTGGAAACGCGCCAGATCAAGAAGATGATCTCGTCGTACGTCGGCGAGAACAAGGAGTTCGAGCGGCAGTACCTGGCCGGCGAGCTCGAGCTCGAATTCACGCCGCAGGGCACGCTCGCCGAAAAGCTGCGCGCGGGCGGTGCGGGCATCCCCGCGTTCTTCACGAATACCGGCTACGGCACCGTGATCGCGGAAGGCAAGGAAACGCGCCAGTTCGGCGATCGCCACTACGTGCTCGAGCCGTCGCTGACGGCCGACGTCGCGCTCGTCAAGGCGTGGAAGGCCGACAAGTCCGGCAACCTGATCTATCGCCGCACCGCGCGCAACTTCAACCCGATGTGCGCGATGGCCGGCAAGATCACCGTGGTCGAAGTCGAGGAGATCGTCGAGAACGGTACGCTCGATCCGGATCAGGTCCATACGCCGGGGATCTTCGTGCAGCGCATCGTGCTGAACGCGACGCCCGAAAAACGCATCGAACAACGCGTCGTACGCGCGAAAGGAGACTGACATGGCCTGGAATCGTGACCAGATGGCCGCGCGCGCGGCGAAGGAACTGCAGGACGGCTTCTACGTGAACCTCGGCATCGGCCTGCCGACGCTCGTCGCGAACCACGTGCCGGACGGCGTCGAGGTGTGGCTGCAGTCGGAGAACGGCCTGCTCGGCATCGGCCCGTCGCCGACCGAGGACGAAGTCGACGCCGATCTGATCAACGCCGGCAAGCAGACCGTCACGACGCTGCCCGGTTCGTCGATCTTCTCGTCGGCCGATTCGTTCGCTATGATCCGCGGCGGCCACATCAACCTCGCGATCCTCGGCGCGATGCAGGTCAGCAAGCAGGGCGACCTCGCGAACTGGATGATCCCGGGCAAGATGATCAAGGGGATGGGCGGCGCGATGGACCTCGTCGCGGGAGTGGGGCGTGTCGTCGTGCTGATGGAGCATGTCGCAAAGGGCGATCAGCACAAGATCCTCGAAGAATGCAACTTGCCGCTCACGGGTGTCGGCGTGGTCGACCTGATCATCACCGATCTCGGCGTGATCGAAGTGACGCCGGCCGGGTTGAAGGTGCTCGAACTGGCCGACGGCGTGAGCGCCGACGAGATCCAGGCGAAGACGGGCGCACCGCTCGACGTCAGCGCCGTGGCCTGAGCACTACCCTGGTGCGTGATCCTCGACGCCCCGCGTTCCCGACGGAACGCGGGGCGTTTTGTCATGAACGCACGCACGCGTCACGCAATCGAGCCGCCGCCGTCGATCAGCACCGTCGAGCCGGTTGCGTAGGGCGTGACCGCCAGATACAGGATCGCATTCGCGACATCCTCCGGTTGGCCGACCCTGCGTGCGGGAAGCCGCTGGGCGGCGCCGGCGTACATCGCGTCACGTGCGTCGGGCGCGAGCTTGTCCCACAGCGGCGTGGCGATCAGGCCGGGCGACACGGTGTTCACGCGAACCGGCGCCAGCTCGAGCGCCAGCCCGCGGGCGAGGGCCTCGAGCGCCGCGTTGATCGCGCCTTGCAGCACCGACGACGCGCTCGGCCGCACGCTCAGGTAGCCCGACACGAACGTCAGCGAGCCGCCGGGCGCGATATCGATCGCGCGGGCGATGCGGTAGGCGCCCCAGAACTTGCTGTTCATCGCTGCCTGCGCGTCGGCGAGCGGCAGCGCACGGACCGCGCCCGTGGCCGTCTTCGCGGCAGAAATCACGACGTGGTCGAACTGGCCGGCGCGTGCGCAGAACGCATCGACGTCCGCCGTATCGGTGATGTCGAGCGTTTCGGTCCGCACGTGCGCGCCCGGCAGGGCGTCGATGTCGAACCGGCGTGGATCGCGCGAAGCGATCGTCACCCGCGCGCCGCGCCGCGCGAATGCCGCTGCGGTGGCGGCGCCGATGCCGGAGCTGCCGCCGACGACGAGTACTGTCTTTCCGTGGAGCAGATCGTCCATGAAAGTCTCTCCTGGGTGGTGAGTTGAACGGAATCCGGTCAGATCGTTTCGGTCTCGCGCAGCGTCGACGGGCTGTGCAGCGCGAAGCGCGCAATGTCGTCCTTGCGCATGAAAGCGACCCCGGGGTGTGATCGAGCGTAGTGCAGGAAGTCGTCCCACGCGCGGACCATCTGCGGCGTGCCGCTGATCCGGTCGTGCGCACTGATCGACATCAATCTGCGCCGCTGCCCGGCTTCCGCGTACAGCTGGTCGAAATCGAGCTTGATCTGCTCGACGAACATCGTCGGCGAGTAGTGGCGGCCTTCGATCAGCAGGATGTCGTTGTTGCGCAGCGTGTACGGGACCACCACGAAATCGCGGCCGCCGACGGTCTCGATGAACGGTTCGTCGCGACTGACGTCGTCGATGTGATACGTATAGCCGAGTTCCTGCAGCAGCGACAACGTCTGCGGGCCGCGCCGCAGCCAGTTGCAGTTGTAGCCGGTCGGACGCTGGCCGGTCGCCGCTTCGACCATGTCGCGCGCGTCGGTCAGGAAGCGGCGCTCGTCGTCGCGGCTCATCGCGAATTGGGCGCGCCACGTCGGGCCGTGCGCGGCGGCTTCGTGGCCGCGCGATACGATCTCGCGCGCCAGTTCGGGGTGCCGGCGCGCGGCTTCCCCGATCATGTGCGACGTCACTTTCACGCCGTGCCGGTCCCACAGGTCGAGCAGGCGCGGAATGCCTTCCCGGTAGCCATACGCGAACCAGGTGGCCGATGCGAGATCGACCGGCACCGACGACGGAAACGCGACGGCCGGAAACGGACTGTCCGCGCCCGTGGGCGGTTGTCCGCCCGCCTCGAACTGCATCGAGATCGAGATCACGAGCCGCGCGCCGTCCGGCCAGAACGGCGTGGCGCCCGGTGTCGCGGGCGCCGGCACCGGCGCGCCGGCACGCACGGACGTGCTTGCGGCCAGCGCGACGCCAGCCGCGAGCCCGGCGCCGGCCTGGGCCAGGAAGGTGCGGCGCGGCAGCGGCGTCGCGGGCGTGTCGTTACCGTGAGTCATCGTCTCCTCCGTCAGCCGACGAGCCCGAGCTGACGCATCAGCGTCAGGTTGTCCTCGATATGCCAGTTTTCCGCGATCCGGCCGTGGTCGATCCGGTAGATATCGGTCGCGATGAAGTCGATTGCCTGCCCGTGCCCGGCCGTTCCGTTGAACGCGCCGGTGAAATGCCCGCGGAAATGCAGGTGCACGACGACCCGGTCGCCAGCGACGATCATCTGTTCGATGTCGCAGCGCAGATCCGGGATCGCGTCGCGCATCGTGCTGGAGGCCGCGAGCGGCCCCGCTGCGCCTTGTTCGCGGCCGGGCGGCAGCGTGCGGTCGGTGAAGTCGGTGGCGAGTGCCGCGCGGGCGAGTGCGGGGTCGCCGGTATTCCAGAAGCTGCCGTAGCGGCGCGCGGCCAGGATTTGCGCGCGGGCCTGCGCGGCCGGCAAGCCTGCCGCGATGGTCAGGCTGTGCGGCGCGACGAGATCGGCGGCACGGGCGGCGGCGGGCCAGAGCGCCACGACGCAAGCGGCTGCCGCGAAGGCGTGCGCGACAGGGCGGGCGGCTGAACGAAGGCGGATCGACATGGTTGCAAGGGTCCTGTGAAGAGCGTCATGCGACGACGCGGAACAGGTATGGTAGGTTTCCGTTCTGAATGCAAATACGGGCAAGAAGCGAATGGATTCTTCGAAAAAAGGAAAGGTTGGGGTGAGGCGGGCGCCATGACGCTGATCGACGATTTCCCCGCGCTCGATACGTTCGCGCGGATCGTATCGGCCGGCAGCCTGTCGGCGGCGGCGCGCGAGCTCGACCTGTCGTTGTCGGTCGTCAGCAAGCGGCTCGCGCATCTCGAGTCGCGGCTCGGCGTGCGCCTGCTGCACCGGACGACGCGGCAGCAGACGCTCACCGACGACGGCGCGCAGTTTCATGCGCAGGTCCTGCGCATCCTGGCCGAAGTCGAGCATGCGGAAACGCTGATGCGCGACCGCCGCGGCACGGTCAGCGGCGTGCTGCGCGTGACGGCGCCCGGCGAACTCGGCCGCCTCCGAATCGCGCCGCTCGTCGCGGCATTTCAGCAGCGGCATCCGCAATTGACCGTGCAGTTGATGCTGACCGATGCGGTCGTCGATCTGCTCGCAGCCGACATCGACGTCGCCGTGCGGATCGGCAATCTCGCCGATTCGACGATGATCGCGCGCGAGCTGGCGCCGAATCACCGCGTGCTGTGCGCGTCGCCGGGCTATCTCGCGGCGCACGGCTGGCCCGCCCATCCGGCCGAGCTGCGTGCGCATCGATGCATCGTGATGGGCGACCAGCCGCGTGCCGAATGGCGGTTCGATGGCGCGCAAGGCGGCGTGGCGGTCGAGGTGACGGCCGCGCTGCTGACGAACGACGGCGGCGCGGCGCGTACGCTGGCGCTCGAAGGCGCGGGCATTGCGTTGAAGTCGATCTGGGACGTCGGCGCCGATCTCGACGCCGGCCGGCTCGTGCGTGTGCTGCCGGCCTTCGAGGCATCCGCCGCGCCGTTGCATGCCGTTTATCCCGGCGCTCGCCATGTGCCGTTGCGGGTGCGGACATTCGTCGATTTCCTGCGCGAGCAGTTGCGGGACGCGTGGCGTCGCAACGATTGAACCCGTCCCGGGTGGTGGGCCGGAGCGCGTGGCGCCCCGTCATTCCGAAGCGGTTTACAATCGTTTGCATCGGGCGCCGCAAGCGTTGTCCCGCGCGTCGCCCCCGTTCGACAGGATGCCAACGATGCCAACGATCCCAGCGAATCCCCCGGTTCCCCGCCAGCGGCGCGTGCAGTGTGCGAGCGCGGCCGGCCTTCACCACGTCGCCTATACCGAGTGGGGCGATCCCGCGAATCCGCGCGTGCTCGTCTGCGTGCACGGCCTGACCCGCTCCGGGCGCGATTTCGACCGGCTTGCCGCTGCGCTGTCCGATACGTATCGCGTCGTCTGCCCCGATGTCGTCGGGCGCGGCCAATCGGACCGGTTGGCCGATCCGCGGCACTATGCGATTCCGCAGTACGTGGCCGACATGGTGACGCTGATCGCACGGCTCGACGTCGAATCGGTCGACTGGTTCGGTACGT
Organism: Burkholderia sp. KCJ3K979; assembly: GCF_016759955.1. Taxonomy (NCBI): domain Bacteria; kingdom Pseudomonadati; phylum Pseudomonadota; class Betaproteobacteria; order Burkholderiales; family Burkholderiaceae; genus Burkholderia; species Burkholderia sp. KCJ3K979. Next base: position 11,702 of record NZ_JACFYV010000126.1, on the reverse strand, counting down.
CGATGGGCGGCCTGATCGGCATGGCGCTCGCCGGGCTCCCCGGTTCGCCGCTGCGCCGGATGATCGTCAACGACGTCGGCCCGCGCATCGAGCCCGATTCGTTGACGCGCATCGGCGAGTACCTCGGCGTGCAGCCGCGCTTTGCGACCGAGCAGGAGGGGATCGACTACCTGACGTCGCTGTCGCTGCCGTTCGGTGCGCTGAGCGCCGACGAGTGGCGCGAGATCAACGGGCCGCTGCTGCACGAACTGCCCGAAGGCGGCTGGACGATGCGCTACGACCCGCGCATCGCCGAGCCGTTCAAGGCGACGACGCCCGAACTGGCCGCGCTTGGCGAGGCCGCGCTGTGGCGTGCGATCGAGACGACGGATGCGACGCTCCTCGTCGTGCGCGGCGAGACGTCCGACTTGCTGTCGCGCGAGACGGCGGCCGAAATGGTCCGTCGCGGCCGGCACGTGACGCAGGTCGAGATTCCGGGGGCGGGTCATGCGCCGGCCTTCGTCAGCGCCGACCAGATTGCGCTCGCACGGCGGTTTTTCGTCGAAGGCGGCGCATAAACGCGTCATAATGTGCGGTTCGGCGGCACGCGGGCCGTGCCGCCGCCCGATTTCCTATCCATCACGACCGGAACATTTTCATGGCAGTCATTCGTCACCACGTCGGGGCCCGTCTCTCCGAAACCGCGATCCACAACGGTACCGTGTATCTGGCCGGCCAGATCGCCGAAGACACCACGCAGGACATCCGCGGCCAGACGCGCGAAGTGCTCGGCCACATCGATCGCCTGCTCGCCGAAGCGAACAGCGACAAGGCGCATCTGCTGTCAGTGCAGATCTACATCTCGGATCTGGCGAACTTCGAAGGCATGAATGCGGAGTGGGACGCATGGGTCGCACCGGGCAACACGCCGCCGCGCGCCACCGTCGAGGCGAAGCTCGCCGATCCGGCGCTGCTCGTCGAGATCGTGGTCGTCGCCGCGCAGCGGAGCTGAGCGTTATCCGACGATGACCGTATTCCGGCAGGCCGTGCAATGACCGAATCCGTTTCCGCCTCTCCCGTCGCGGCGCCGTCGTTCGACGACGTGCTCGCGTTCGTGCGCGAGCGGGCCGGCGACGCGCGCCTGTCGTCCGGCGAGCTGCTCGCCGATCACTCGGCGGGCACGGCGGCGATCATGCGCACGCTGAACGTCGATCCGCACGCGATGCAGGCCGCCGCGCTGTTCGTGCTGACGCCGCACCTGAGCGACCCCGAGCGCGAGCTGACCGAGCGTTTTGGCGACGAAGTCGCGCGGCTCGTGTCCGACGTGCGCAAGCTGTTGCGGCTCGGCACCGTCAGCCTGCGCGCCGCGCAGAATGCCGCGAAGCCCGACTCCGGGCGCGACGCGGCGGAAGAGCGGCGCACGCAAATCGAGGCGCTGCGCAAGATGCTGCTCGCGTTCGCGCAGGACATCCGCGTGGTGCTGATCCGGCTCGCGTCGCGGTTGCAGTCGCTGCGCTACTACGCGGCCGCGAAGCTCGATCCACCGCCCGACGTCGCGCGCGAGACGCTCGAGATCTATGCGCCGCTCGCGAACCGTCTCGGTATCTGGCAACTGAAGTGGGAGCTCGAGGATCTCGCGTTCCGCTTCGAAGATCCCGTCACCTACAAGCGGATCGCGAAGCTGCTCGACGAGAAGCGCATCGAGCGCGAGGCGTACGTGACGCAGGCGATCGCGCGGCTGCAGCACGAGCTCGCGCAAGCGCACATCCAGGCCGACGTGAGCGGCCGGCCGAAGCATATCTACAGCATCTGGCGCAAGATGCGCGGCAAGGAGCTCGACTTCTCCGAGCTGTACGACGTGCGCGCGTTTCGCGTGATCGTGCCCGACATCAAGGATTGCTACGCGGTGCTGGGCATCGTGCATCACCTGTGGCAGCCGGTGCCGAAGGAATTCGACGACTACATCTCGCGGCCGAAGCCGAACGGCTACAAGTCGCTGCATACGGTCGTGATCGGCGACGACGGCCGTGCGTTCGAAGTGCAGATCCGCACGCAGGAGATGCATCGTTTCGCCGAGTACGGCGTCGCCGCGCACTGGCGTTACAAGGAGGCCGGCGCGCGCGGCTACGGCGGCCAGTTCTCCGCGAGCGACAAGTACGACGAGAAGATCGCGTGGCTGCGCCAGTTGCTCGCGTGGAAGGACGACGTCGAGGACGGCACCGAAGTGTCGGGCGATCAGGCGTGGGCGCAATTGCGCGAGACGTCGCTCGACGACGACCACATCTATGTACTGACGCCGCAGGCGCGCGTGATCGCGCTGCCGCAGGGCGCGACGCCGGTCGATTTCGCGTATCACCTGCACAGCGAGCTCGGCCATCGCTGCCGTGGCGCGCGCGTCGACGGCGTGATGGTGCCGCTGAACACGTCGCTGGCGAACGGGCAGACGGTCGAGATCGTCGCGGTGAAGGAAGGCGGGCCGTCGCGCGACTGGCTGAACCTGCAGCTCGGTTACCTGAAGAGCTCGCGCGCGCGGCAGAAGGTGCGTGCGTGGTTCAACTCGATCGAGCAGGAAGAAAACGTCGCGCACGGGCGCGCGCTCGTCGAAAAGACGCTGCAGCGCGAGGGCAAGACGTCGGTCAACCTGGACAACCTCGCCGCGAAGCTCGGCTTCAAGTCACCCGAGGAGTTGTTCTCGGTCGTCGGCAAGGAAGAGTTCAGCCTGCGCAACGTCGAACACGCGCTGTCCGATGCGCCGCCGCCGGAACCGGCGCCCGAGGCGCCGGCCGATTTCGAGAAGCGCAGCAGCGGCGCGAGCGTCGCGCACGGCGCGTCGACCGGCGTGCTGGTGGTGGGCGTCGACGCGCTGCTGACGCAGTTGGCGCGCTGCTGCCGTCCGGCGCCGCCTGATCCGATCAGCGGTTTCGTCACGCGCGGCAAGGGAATGTCGATTCATCGCAGCGACTGCCCGACGTTTCGCCGGATGGTCGAGCGCGCGCCGGAGCGCGTGTTGCAGACGACCTGGTCGGCCGACGTGCTGGGCGGGCGCGGCGCGTCCGTGTATCCGGTCGACCTGATGATCGAGGCGAGCGACCGGCAAGGGTTGCTGCGCGATATCTCCGAAGTGTTCGCACGCGAAAAGATCAATGTCGTGGGCGTGAAGACGCAGAGTCGCCGCAATGCGGCATTCATGCAGTTCACGGTCGAGGTATCGAATTCGGCGCAGGTGCAGCGCGCGTGCACGCTGCTCGGCGAGGTGCAGGGCGTCGTGCGGGCAGGGCGGAAATCGTGATGGGGTTGGAACGGCATTGTTTTGCTGCGACCGCATAAAACACTTGCCAAGTCGGTAGCCGCTCCATATAATCTTAGCTTCTCTAGGCTCGTAGCTCAGTTGGTTAGAGCACCACCTTGACATGGTGGGGGTCGTTGGTTCGAATCCAATCGAGCCTACCAACGAATTGAGAATGCCCGGCCTCCGGGTGTTCAGTGCAGTACACAACTCAACGCGAACAAGGCGAATACGGTTATGACACCGCGAACGTTGACCGAAACCACTTCGGAGCGACGCTAGTCGAGGAACGTTTTCGCCCTTTCAGTTTGAGTGAAGTATCGAATGCGGCCCCTCGAAAGCGGGGCCGCATTTTTTTTGTCGCGAATTTTTTGACGCGTGAGTTCGATCTCGCGTACCTGGTCTGCCGCCCACTGTCGGCATCACGGAGATTGCTATGGTTTCGATACGCTTGCCTGACGGCTCAGTTCGACAATACGAGCATCCGGTGACAGTTGCCGAGGTTGCGGCCTCGATCGGTCCCGGCCTTGCGAAGGCTGCGCTTGGTGGCAAGCTCGATGGCGAGCTCGTTGATACGTCGACGGTGATCGACCGCGACGCGTCGCTCGCGATCGTCACGGACAAGGATGCCGACGGCCTCGACATCATCCGCCACTCGACCGCCCACTTGCTCGCGTATGCGGTGAAGGAGCTGTATCCGGACGCGCAGGTGACGATCGGCCCGGTGATCGACAACGGTTTCTATTACGACTTCTCGTACAACCGCCCGTTTACGCCGGAAGATCTGGAAAAGATCGAAAAGCGCATGCAGGAACTCGCGAAGAAGGACGAGCCGGTCACGCGCCGTGTCGTGTCGCGTGACGAAGCGGCCGGTTACTTCCGCAGCATCGGCGAGAAGTACAAGGCCGAGATCATCGAATCGATTCCGCAAAGCGACGAAATCAAGCTGTACTCGCACGGCGGCTTCACCGATCTGTGCCGCGGCCCGCACGTGCCGTCCACCGGCAAGCTGAAGGTCTTCAAGCTGATGAAGGTCGCGGGCGCGTACTGGCGCGGCGATTCGAAGAACGAGCAGCTGCAGCGTATCTACGGTACGGCCTGGACGAAGAAGGAAGACCAGGATCAGTACCTGCACATGCTCGAGGAAGCGGAAAAGCGCGACCACCGCAAGCTGGGCAAGCAGCTCGACCTGTTCCACATGCAGGAAGAGTCGCCGGGCATGGTGTTCTGGCATCCGAAGGGCTGGGCGCTGTGGCAGCAGGTCGAGCAGTACATGCGCCGCCGCGTCAACGAAGCCGGTTATCTCGAGATCAAGACGCCGATGATCATGGACCGCTCGCTGTGGGAAGCGTCGGGCCACTGGCAGAACTATCGCGAGAACATGTTCACGACGGAGTCGGAGAAGCGCGACTACGCGATCAAGCCGATGAACTGCCCGGGCCACGTCCAGGTGTTCAAGCACGGCCTGCGCTCGTATCGCGACCTGCCGCTGCGTTACGCGGAATTCGGCTCGTGCCACCGCAACGAGGCATCGGGCGCGCTGCACGGCCTGATGCGCGTGCGCGGCTTCGTGCAGGACGACGCGCACATCTTCTGTACGGAAGACCAATTCATCTCGGAATCGATCGCGTTCAACACGCTGGCCATGAGCGTGTACAAGGACTTCGGTTTCGATCACATCGACATCAAGTTGTCGCTGCGTCCCGACCAGCGTGCGGGTACGGACGAGACGTGGGATCGTGCCGAGCAGGGTTTGCGCGATGCGCTGACGGCCTGCGGCCTTACGTGGGAAGAGTTGCCGGGTGAGGGCGCGTTCTACGGTCCGAAGATCGAGTATCACATCAAGGATGCGCTCGGCCGCTCGTGGCAGTGCGGCACGCTGCAGCTCGACATGGTGTTGCCGGAGCGCCTGGGGGCCGAGTACGTCGCGGAAGACAACAGCCGCCGCCGGCCGGTGATGCTGCACCGCGCGATCGTCGGTTCGATGGAGCGATTCCTCGGCATTTTGATCGAGCACCACGCTGGTGCAATGCCGGTTTGGCTCGCGCCGTACCAGGCAATTGTGCTCAATATCGCCGAAAGTCAGGCCGAATATGCGCAGTCTCTGACCCAAACGTTGCAAAAACAAGGGGTTAGAGTGGCGGCCGATTTGCGCAACGAGAAGATTAGCTATAAAATACGCGAGCACACGCTGGAAAAGGTGCCTTATCTCCTCGTCGTGGGCGATAAGGAGCGTGATGCGCAAACGGTAGCCGTGCGTGCCCGTGGCGGCGTCGATCTTGGCGTAATGCCGGTCGAAGCCTTCGTTGAGCGTCTGCAGGAAGACCTGCGCTCGTTCAAGTAACCGCCCTGGCAGCGCGGCTCGTTTTTTTAATTTTTAGAGGAAACGTAACATCGCTACTGATAAGTCGTCGCACCGCATCAACGGTGAAATCACTGCGCCGGAAGTGCGCCTGGTCGGGATCGAGAACGAACCGCTCGGTATCGTAAAACTCGCTGACGCTTTCCGTAAATCGGAAGAACTGGATGTTGACCTGGTGGAGATCGCGCCGCAAGCGGTGCCGCCGGTTTGCCGTCTGATGGATTACGGCAAGTTCAAGTACCAGGAGTCGAAGAAGCAGCACGAAGCGAAGCTGAAGCAGAAGGTCATCCAGGTCAAGGAAGTCAAGTTCCGTCCGGGTACCGATGACGGGGATTACAACGTCAAGCTCCGCAATCTCGTGCGCTTCCTCGAAGAGGGCGACAAGACGAAGATCACGTTGCGTTTCCGCGGCCGTGAAATGGCTCACCAGGAAATCGGTATGCGGATGCTCGAGCGTCTGCGCACGGATCTCGAGGAAGTCGGCCAGGTCGAGCAGATGCCGAAGATGGAAGGGCGCCAGATGATCATGGTGCTCTCGCCGAAGAAAAAGAAGTAACGGGCCCGCGCGCATCGCGCGCAGGTTCGACAGTGGTTCGGCGCGTTGCCCGGTCAGGGCGGCGCGCCAACGATGACGGCGGCTGCGCAAGCGGTTCGCCGTACACAAGTGGACTGGGTTTCGAAGGGCGGGTCAAGGGCGCAAGCCAACCGCACACCCATCGCCATCTAATAAACTGGAGTTGTTCGTCATGCCTAAGATGAAGACCAAGAAGAGCGCTGCAAAGCGCTTCGTGGTGCGTCCGGGCGGTACCGTCAAGCGCGGTCAAGCCTTCAAGCGTCACATCCTGACCAAGAAAACCACGAAGAACAAGCGCCATCTGCGCGGCGCAACGGCAGTTCATGATTCCGATCTGAACTCCGTCCGCGCGATGCTCCCGTTCGCGTAACCCCTCAACTGATACTCCAAGGAGAGAAACATGCCTCGAGTCAAACGTGGGGTAACCGCACGGGCCCGCCACAAGAAGATCATCAACCTGGCCAAGGGTTATCGCGGCCGCCGCAATAACGTCTACCGCATCGCCAAGCAGGCGGTGATGCGCGCTGGTCAGTACGCGTACCGCGATCGCCGCAACAAGAAGCGTGTGTTCCGCGCACTGTGGATCACGCGTATCAACGCGGCAGTTCGCCAGCACGACATGACCTACAGCGTGTTCATCAACGGCCTGAAGAAGGCGTCGATCGAACTCGACCGTAAGGTGCTGGCCGACATGGCGGTGTTCGACAAGGCTGCTTTTGCTGCGATCGTCAAGCAGGTGAAAGCCGCCGTTGCAGCCTAATTGCGAAATTAGCACTGCGTGGTTAGTTGCAGCGAGGTTCCGGTAGTCTCGGCCGCTGCAGCGAAAACGGGGCTCTTCCGAGCCCCTTTTTTGTTTGGCGAGGCCATTTCGCTCGCCAAGACCGAATGACGTTGGAAATGATGGGATCTATGGATCTGGACCAGATTGTCGCCGACGCGCAGCAGTCCTTCGAACAGGCTGCCGACATCACCACGCTCGAAAACGAGAAAGCACGATTTCTCGGCAAATCGGGTGCGCTGACCGAGTTGCTGAAGGGCCTCGGCAAGCTCGATCCCGAAGCACGCAAGACCGAAGGCGCACGCATCAACGTCGCGAAGCAGCAGGTTGAAGCCGCGCTCACCGCCCGTCGCCAGGCACTGGCCGACGCGCTGCTGAATCAGCGCCTCACCGCCGAAGCGATCGACGTGACGTTGCCGGGCCGCGGCGCCGGCGCAGGCAGCCTGCACCCCGTGATGCGCACGTGGGAGCGTGTCGAACAGATTTTCGGCTCGATCGGTTTCGACGTGGCCGACGGCCCCGAAATCGAGACCGACTGGTACAACTTCACGTCGCTGAACAGCCCGGAGAACCATCCGGCGCGTTCGATGCAGGACACCTTCTACGTCGAAGGCAAGGATGCCGACGGCCGCCAGCTGCTGCTGCGCACGCACACGAGCCCGATGCAGGTGCGTTACGCGCGCATGAACCGTCCGCCGATCAAGGTGATCGCGCCGGGCCGCACGTATCGCGTCGACAGCGATGCGACCCACTCGCCGATGTTCAATCAGGTCGAGGGGCTGTGGATCGACGAAAACATCAGCTTCGCCGACCTCAAGGGCGTCTATACCGACTTCCTGAAAAAATTCTTCGAGCGCGACGACATCCTCGTGCGCTTCCGTCCGTCGTATTTCCCGTTCACGGAACCGTCGGCCGAGATCGACATGATGTTCGAGCAAGGCAAGAACGCCGGCAAGTGGCTCGAAATTTCCGGCTCGGGGCAGGTGCATCCGACCGTGATCCGCAACATGGGCCTCGACCCCGAGCGCTACATCGGTTTCGCGTTCGGCAGCGGCCTCGAGCGCCTGACGATGCTGCGCTACGGCGTTCAGGATCTCCGGCTGTTCTTCGAGAACGACCTGCGTTTCCTGCGCCAGTTCGCATAACGCCGCTCGCCGCGCCGACCTGTGCCCGCGCACGCCCCCGATGGACGTTTCCGACGGGGCCCGGGCGTCGATCTAACCTGTTTCGAACGTAGACATCCATGCAATTCCCTGAATCCTGGTTGAGAACCTTTGTCGACCCGCAGCTGACGACCGACGAGCTGTCGCACGCGCTGACGATGGCGGGGCTCGAAGTCGAATCGCTGAGCAAGGCTGCGCCGCCGACGTCGAAGATCGTCGTGGGCCGCGTGCTCGAAGTCGTCAAGCATCCGGATGCGGACAAGCTCAATGTCTGCCAGGTCGACGCCGGCACCGGCGCGACGCTGAACATCGTCTGCGGCGCGCCGAACGTGGCGCCCGGCATCAAGGTGCCGGTCGCGCTGGTGGGCGCGGAACTGCCGCCGGCGGAAGAGGGCGGCAAGCCGTTCGCGATCAAGCTGTCGAAGCTGCGCGGCGTGGAGAGCCAGGGGATGCTGTGCTCGGCGCGCGAGCTGAAGTTGTCCGAGGATCACAGCGGGCTGTTGATCCTGCCGGAAGACACGCCGGTCGGCCAGGACATCCGCGAGACCCTCAATCTCGACGACACGATCTTCGAAATCAAGCTGACGCCGAACAAGGCCGACTGTCTGTCGGTGTTCGGCATCGCGCGCGAGACGGCCGCGATCACAGGCGCGCCGCTGACGCCGGTCGACATCCGCCCGGTGAACGTCGAGCTCGACGAAACGCTGCCGGTGCGCATTGCCGCGCCCGATCTGTGCGGCCGCTTCTCGGGGCGCGTGATCCGCGGCGTGAACGCGCATGCGAAGACGCCGCAGTGGATGGTCGAGCGCCTCGAGCGCTCGGGCCAGCGCAGCGTGTCCGCGCTCGTCGACATCTCGAACTACGTGATGTTCGAACTCGGCCGCCCGTCGCACGTGTTCGATCTCGACAAGATCCACGGCGGCATCGAAGTGCGCTGGGGCAAGCGCGGCGAATCGCTGAAGCTGCTCAACGGCAACACGGTCGAACTCGACGAAACGGTCGGCGTGATCGCGGACGACCGTCAGGTCGAAAGCCTGGCCGGCATCATGGGCGGCGACAGCACGGCCGTCACGCTCGATACGACCAACATCTACCTAGAAGCCGCGTTCTGGTGGCCGGACAGCATCCGCGGCCGCGCGCGCAAGTACAACTTCTCGACCGATGCGGCCCATCGCTTCGAGCGCGGCGTCGATTACGCGACGACCGTCGAGCACGTCGAGCGCATCACGCAGCTGATCCTCGAGATCTGCGGCGGCAAGGCCGGCCCGGTCGACGATCAGGCGGTGAACCTGCCGCAGCGCGCGCCGGTGAAGATGCGCGTGTCGCGCGCGAACCGCATCATCGGCGTGAAGATCGACGCCGACGAGATCGCGGACATCTTCACGCGCCTCGGCCTGCCGTTCGAGCGTGAGGACGACGCGTTCCTCGTCACGCCGCCGTCGCATCGCTTCGACATCGAGATCGAGGAAGACCTGATCGAGGAAGTGGCGCGCATCTACGGTTTCGAGAAGATCCCGGCGCGGCCGCCGGTCGCGACGAGCGAAATGCGCGCGACCCACGAGACGCGGCGTTCGATCCACGATATCCGTCACGCGCTCGCCGCGCGCGACTACGCGGAAACCGTCAACTTCAGCTTCGTCGATGCGGAGTGGGAGCACGATTTCGCGGGCAACGACAACCCGATCCGCCTGCTGAACCCGATCGCGAGCCAGCTTTCGGTGATGCGCACGACGTTGTTCGGCAGCCTGATCGCCGTGCTGCGCCACAACCTGAACCGCCGCGCCGATCGCGTGCGCGTGTTCGAATCGGGGCGCGTGTTCGTCGCCGATCCGTCGGTGAAGGCCGGCGAGCTGGCGGTCGAAGGTCATGCGCAGCCGAAGCGCGTCGGCGCACTGGCGTACGGTCCGGCACTCGACGAGCAGTGGGGCGTGGCGACCCGCGCGGTCGATTTCTTCGACGTGAAGGGCGATCTCGAAGCGCTGCTCGCGCCAGCGGTTGCGCGTTTCGTGAAGGCCGAGCATCCGGCCCTTCATCCGGGCCGCAGCGCACGGATCGAAGTCGAGGGCCGCGCGGTCGGCTGGATCGGCGAGTTGCATCCGCGCCTGATGCAGAAATACGAGCTGCCGCACCCGCCGGTGATGTTCGAAATCGACGCGGACGCGCTGATTGCCCGTACGCTGCCGGCGCCCACCGACGTGTCGAAATTCCCGCCGGTCCGTCGCGATATCGCCGTTGTCGTCGATCAGGCGGTCGAGGTTCAGGCACTTTTCGACGAAATGAAGAAGGCGCTTGCCGAAGAGGCCTGCCGATTCGTTCAGAAGGTTGTACTCTTCGACGAATTTCGTGCAAAATCAAATACTTCCGGTGGTCTTGCCGCGAACGAGAAGAGCCTTGCCTTCCGCGTGACGCTGCAGGACGCGGCTGGCACGCTGCAGGACGAGGTCGTCGATCAGGCGATTCAGACGCTGGTCGAGCGAATGGCTCGTGCCGGTGCGCGCCTGCGCGGCTAAGGAGAGGGCCCGCCCGTTCGCGGGCGGCTTTTTTCCATCGTAAGTTTTGATTCAACGCGCTGTATGGCAGATATGAACGACATGACCTCGAGTGAATTCGAAGCCCTCCTGACGGCGCAACGCAGCGCGATGAACCGCGACGCGTCGGCGCCGGCGTCCACCGAGACGCCGACGCTGACGAAGGCGGAACTGGCGGAGCTGCTGTTCGACAGCGTCGGGCTGAACAAGCGTGAAGCGAAGGACATGGTCGAGGCGTTTTTCGAAGTGATCCGCGACGCGCTCGAAAACGGCGAAAGCGTCAAGCTGTCGGGGTTCGGCAATTTCCAGCTGCGCGACAAGCCGCAGCGTCCGGGCCGCAATCCGAAGACGGGCGAGGCGATTCCGATCGCGGCCCGCCGGGTGGTAACCTTCCACGCGAGCCAGAAGCTGAAGGCGCTGGTCGAAAACGGCGCGGAGTAATACGCGCCCACGCTCCGCGCGGCCGCCGCGCCCCCCTTACCGACGGTTAACCGACGATGACCACCACGGTTGAGAAAGTCGTCTTGCCTCCGATTCCCGCGAAGCGCTACTTCACGATCGGCGAAGTCAGCGAACTATGCGGGGTCAAACCACATGTACTGCGTTACTGGGAACAGGAATTTACTCAGCTGCGTCCGGTGAAGCGGCGCGGCAACCGGCGGTATTACCAGCATCACGAAGTGCTGCTGATCCGGCGGATTCGCGAGTTGCTGTACGAGCAGGGCTTCACGATCAACGGCGCGCGCAACCGGCTCGATTCGCCGGGCAGCGAGCGGGCCGCGGCGGGGCCGGTCGAATCCGACGCGCAGGCCGTCGATGCGCGCGGCGCAGCCAGGCCGGGCGCAAACGTCGATGTGATCGCGTTGCGGCAGGCGTTGCTGGATGTGATCGACGGACTGAAACACGACTGAGTAACCGTCTTCCGAGTCAAGCCCGATGAAGTGAATCGTCCCAAGGCGTGTTGGTTTTGACCATGGCATTGAGCATGGTTAGGAGCTTGCGCATGCAGGCAACAAGCGCGACCTTGGACAG
>NZ_JACFYV010000125.1:0-19613 GCF_016759955.1 Burkholderia sp. KCJ3K979 | reverse complement strand
GGCGCACCGTGATGCCCTGGTCGATCGTCCCGTACATCTCGATACTGCCGCCGCGCTCGCCGGTCGCACCCGCGCCACCCTGCGCACAGGCCGCGCAGACGAGCGCGGCCGCCAACATGCAGAAAATCGTCTTCATCGTTGCATCGCGTCACATGCGGCGGCCCGTTGCCGCCGCGTCCGGCCATTCTACGCGTGGCCCGCGACGGCCCGCGGTCCGGCCGGCCACGGCGTCAAAACCGCTGCATCCGACATTTCATCCGGAAGCGAAACATCGAATGCGCGCACGAACTACACTGCCCGTCATCCCGCTCCACGAGACACGACGATGACTGACCAAGACGACCACCATTTTCCGGGCCTGAGCCGCATCGGCGCGCTGATCGCCGATCCGGGCCGCGCCGCGATGCTGTGGGTGCTGATGGACGGCAGCGCACGGCCGGCCGGCGAGCTGACGATGATCGCGGGGCTGTCGCCGTCCGCGGCCAGCGCGCACCTCGCGCGCCTGACCGAAGGCGGCCTGCTGGCCCTCGACGTGCGCGGCCGGCATCGCTACTACCGCATTGCGTCGGCCGACATCGCGGCCTCGCTCGAAGCGCTGGCGAACGTCGCCCGCGCGGCCGCGCCGCATCGCCCGGTTCCGCCGCCGTCGCGCGCGGTCCCGGCCGAACTGCGCTACGCACGTACCTGCTACGACCACATGGCCGGCGAACTCGCGGTACGCATCTTCGACGGCCTCACCGCGCGCGGCTGGCTGCTCGCCAACGGCGACGCGATCGACACCACCGAGCTCGGCACGCAGGCACTCGCGCAATGGGGCATCGACGTCGCGCAGCAACGCGCGCGCCGACGCCGCTTCGCGTGCGGCTGTCTCGACTGGAGCGAACGGCGCTCGCATCTCGGCGGCGCCCTCGGCGCGGCGCTGCTCGACAGCTTCTGCGCCCACGGCTGGATCGAACGCGCTGCCCGCCCGCGCGTGCTGCACGTCACGGTGCCCGGGCAGCAGGTTTTCGACGCGTGGCTTACGTCCGCTTGACGCCGGCATTGCAGCTGCACGACAACGGCGCGCGATGGACAGGTTTTGTTACATCGCGTGCCATTCGATTTACAAAACACCGTGCCTTGAAACAGGCCAAGCGGATATCGTGAACTGGACGGCACGAATCGACGCGCCGCGATCACAACGATGACGCTCACCATGGCCCCCCTGTTCACGCTCAAGCGCACCGCCCGCTACACGCTGCTCGCGTTCGTCGCGCTGGCGGCGCTGCCGCCCGCCTTCGCGCAATCGGCCGATGCACCGCCGAATATGGCCGCGGCACGGCAACCGGGCGGCGATCCGCCCGGGCGCGTCGCGCGGCTCAATTACCTGTCGGGCGCCGTGACGACCGAACCGGCCGGCACCGACGCGTGGTCGTATGCGGCGGTGAACCGCCCGCTGACGACGGGCGACCAGCTGTGGAACGATGCCGGCGCGCGCTCGGAACTGCACATCGGCTCGACGGCGGTGCGGCTCGGCGAATCGACCAGCCTGTCGGTGCTGAACCTCGACGACACGACGACGCAATTGAAGGTGGGGCTCGGCACCGTGTCGACGCACGTGCGCGATCTGCCGGCCGGCGGATCATACGAAATCGACACGCCGAACCTCGCGCTCGGCATCACCGGCCCCGGCGACTATCGCGTCGATGTCGCGCCGAACGGCGCGAGCACGACGGTGACGGTGCGCAGCGGCAGCGCGACCGTCTACGGCAGCAACGGGCAGTATCCGCTGTCGCCCGGCCAGCAGGTCGTGTTCACCGGCACCGACCTGCAGGTCGCGCAGCAATCGGCCGCACCGGGCCCCGACGCGCTCGACCAGTGGGCCGCCAGCCGCGACGCGGCCGAAGCGCGCTCGGTATCGGCCCGCTACGTGTCCCGCGACATTCCCGGCTACCAGGATCTCGACGCGAACGGCACGTGGCGCGAAACCCCGAATTACGGCGCGGTATGGGTGCCGAACGACACGCCGGCCGACTGGGCGCCGTACCACGACGGCCACTGGATCTGGCAGGCGCCGTGGGGCTGGACCTGGGTCGACGACGCACCGTGGGGCTTCGCGCCGTATCACTACGGCCGCTGGGCGTACGTGGACGACAGCTGGGCATGGGTACCCGGCCCGATGGCAGTGAGCCAGCCGCCCGTCTATGCGCCGGCGCTCGTCGCGTTCGTGGGCGGCGGGGGCGGCGGCGGTTCCGACTGGAGCGTCGCGCTCACGGTCGGCGGCGTCGCGGCGGCCGGCTGCGCATGGTTCGCCCTCGGGCCGGGCGAGCCGTGGCATCCGGGCTGGGGCGGCTGGAGCCCGCACTACTACGACCGCGTCAACCGCAACATCGTGGTGAACAACGTCAACGTGAACAAGACCGTGAACGTGACGAACATCACCAATATCACCAACATCAACAAGACGTACGTGAACTTCCGCGCGCCGCACGCGATCACGGCCGTGCCGGCCGCCGCGTTCGTGCACGGCCAGCCGGTCGCGCACTTCTCGCAGCACGTCGATCCGCAACAATGGCGCAACGCGCACGTCACGCCGGGCACGCCCGGCATCGCGCCGGTGCGCCAGAGCTTCACCGGCGGGCTGCGCAATGCCAGCTACCGTCCGCCGGCGGCGCTCGCGCAACACCCGTACGTCGCGACGCGCAATCCGGCCGTGCCGCCTGCGTACCGCGATCAGGCCGCCGCCCACCTCGCGCAGCAAGGCGGGCGCGTGCCGGGTGCCGGCGCGCCCGTCGTGAAGACGAACGTGCCGGCCGACTATACGGCTCGCCCGGTCCGCGTGCCGGGCAAGCCGGGCGGCGGCGCCTGGGCGATGCACAACGTGCAGCTCGTGAATCCGCACGGCCCCGTCGTCCAGCCGGTCCGCGCGCCGCGCGAGGGCCAGCCGGCCGGCGTGCAGGCCGGACGGCCGGGCGCACCGGTGCCCGGCATGCCGAATGTCGCACGGCCGGCGAACGGCGAAACGCCCAACGCACCGCGTTTCGCCAACGGCGGCACGCCGCAGGCGCCCGGCAACCCGATCCCGCATCAGGCGTTCGCGCCCGGCAACGGCGTTCCGCATCCGCCCGAAGCGAACCACGCCCCGCCGGGGACCGGTAACGCGCACGCAGCCAACACGCCGTCGCCCGCGTGGATGCAGCCGCACACGCCGATGGAGCGTCAGCGCGCGGCTCCGCCCACCGCGCTGCACGCGGCAGGACAGAACGCGCTGCCGCCCGTGCGCAGCGCTGCGGTGCCGCATCCGGACGGCGTGCCGGCGCCGCAGGGCGTACCGCCCCGCGGCCGCAACGAAGCGCCGCGCACGCAGCCGCAACCGCAACCGCAACCCGACCATACCGCGCAGATTCCGCAACCGCGTCCGCGCCCCGATTTCCCGACGCCGGCCCGCCATGCGCAGCCGCAACCGGAACGGGCCGCCCCCGCGCCGCAACCGCGTCCGGACTTCGCTCAACCCACGCCGCATCGCGAAGTCGCGCCGCCGCGCGTGAACGAGTACCGTCCGCCGGCACCTGTCGTCCATGACGTGCCGCGGCCGCAGCCGCAGGCGCCGCGTATGGAGCCGCGACCGCAGCCGCAGCCCGCGCCCCGCATGGAGCCGCGCCCGTCGATGCCGCCCCCCCGGATGGAACCACGGCCGCAGCCGGCGCCGCACGTCGAAGCGCCGCATCCGGGCAATCCGCCGCCGCAGGGCGGCCACGAGGAGCGGCATCGCCAGTAAGTGCAGCAAACCTGAAACAAAAAGGCTCGATGCAGCCGCGCGGCCCCGGCCGCGCGATCAGACCGCCATCGGCGCGGTCAACGGCTCATGGTGCCGATAGCCGACGAGCGAGAAATCGGACGGCTCGACTTGCTCCAGCCATTCCGGCGCATAGACGCCCGTCTTCGCGTACTCGGGCACGCGCTCGGCAATCTCGAGCCGCGGGCTTTCGTACGGCTCGCGCGTGAGCTGCTGCTGCAGCATGTCGAGCTGGTTCTCGTAGATGTGCGCGTCGCCGATGAAATACGTGAACCAGCGCGGCGTATAGCCCGTCAGCCGGCCGACGAGCGACAGCAGCGCGGCCCCTTCCGTCAGGTTGAACGGCGTGCCGAGGCCGACGTCGTTGCTGCGGATGTACAGGCACAGCGAGATCTCGCGCTTCGTCGCGTTCGGCAGGAACTGGTACAGCAAATGGCACGCGGGCAGCGCGATCTGGTCGAGCACGGCCGGATTCCACGCGTGAAACAGGATGCGGCGATCGGACGGGTTCTCCATGATCGTGTCCAGGCACTGGCGCAGCTGGTCGATCGCCTTGTACAGCAGCACCTTCGGCGCGCCGTCTTCGTCGAAACGCGTGACGATCCGGAAGCCGCGACGCGTCGCATCGGCGATCTGCGCGTCGGCGCTCGCATCGAGCACCTTGTAGCCCGGCCACTGGCGCCATTGCACGCCGTAGACGTCACCGAGATCGTCGACGCCCTGGCGATACGGGTTCGCGAGCCACTGCGCGTTCTCGTTCGCGTTCGCATCCCACACCTTGCAGCCGAGCGCGCGGAAATCGGCCGCGCTGCGCGACGCGCGCAGGAAGCCGACCAGCTCGCCGATCGCGGACTTGAACGCGAGCTTCTTGGTCGTCACGGCCGGGAAGCCTTGCTGCAGGTCGAAGCGCAGCATCGCGCCCGGCATGCTGATGGTGCGGATTCCCGTGCGGTTCTCCTGCCAGGTGCCGGTATCGAGAATGGTACGAACGAGATCGAGATACTGTTTCATGCGGGTTCCTTCGGCCGCGAGGGGCGGCCGTACCCGCCAATTTTAGCAAGCGTGACGCGGAAGCTCCGGCAACGGTGCCGAAAACCCTCCCAGCGTGTCGCCGCGGTCGCGCATGCCGTGCGCGCACATCAGCCGGTAGAGCGTGACGCGCGACACGCCGAGCTCACGCGCGGCATCGGCAAAACGGCCGCGATGGCGCAGCAGCGCCTGCTCGATCGCCTGCCGCTCGGCCGCCTCGCGCGCCTCCAGCAGCGATACCGGCGCGAGCATCGCATAGTCGTTCAGTTCGAGATCGGCCGCGGTGATCATTCGGCCTTCCGACATCACGATCGCGCGGCGTACGCGATTGATCAGCTCGCGCACGTTGCCCGGCCACGAATAGCCGTACAGCGATGCGACCGCGTCAGGCGAAAAACCGCGCAGGCGGCGATGCGCATCGCCCTTGAAGCGATCGAGCATGTGACGCGCGAGCACCTCGATGTCCTTGCCGCGCGCGCGCAACGGCGGCTCCTCGATCTTCAGCACGCACAGCCGGTGAAACAGATCCTCGCGGAAGCGCCCTTCGCGCAGCGCCGCTTCCATGTCCACGTGCGTCGCGCAAATCACGCGTACGTCGACCGGCACCGACACGTGCGCGCCGAGCCGCTCGATCTTGCCTTCCTGCAGGAAGCGCAACAGGCTCGCCTGGCTTTCGAGCGGCAAATCGCCGATCTCGTCGAGAAACAGCGTGCCGCCGTTGGCGGCCTCGACGCGGCCGATCTTGCGCTGGTTCGCGCCGGTAAACGCGCCGCGTTCATAGCCGAACAGTTCGGCCTGCAGCAGCGTCGACGGTATCGCCCCGCAATTGATCGCGATGAACGGCGCCTGCGCGCGCGACGAACGCTCGTGAATCGCGACCGCCGTCAACTCCTTGCCCGTGCCCGACTCGCCGGAGATGAACACCGGCGCATCGGTTGCCGCGACACGACGGATCGTCCGGAACAGCCCGAGCATCGCATCGCAGGTGCCGACCATCTCGCCTTCGCTGCGCCCGGCGCCGACGGGCGGCGCAACGGGATCGGTCAGGGCGACCATGCCGTGCGCATGACCGACGGTCTCGACGATCCGCGCCGTTTCGTACGGCATCGTCACGTAGTCGAAGCAATAGTCGCGAATGAGATGGCGCAGCGTCGCGTCCTGCAACTGGCCGCGTCGCGTCGCCGCGATCCAGCCGATGTGCTGGATGCTCAGACAGGATTCGAGTTCGCGCAGGTCCGACGGCTTGAAGCCCGGCGAGAAATCGAGCAGGCCGGCGGTTGCCACGCCGTGCTGCACGACGCGCCGCACATCGCGCACGGTCTCGGCGAGATCGACGCGCCAGCCGCATTCGTCGAAATGGCCGCGCAACGCGTCGTTCGGTTCGCGCGAATAGTAGATCACGTGCCGCTGATCGGCTCCCATATCCTCACCCCGTTCATCAACCGTCTAACGATTGCCGCACACGTAGATCACGTGCAAAAGGATCGAATCGGGTCAGCCAGAGGTGGCTCGATTCGCCATGCCGATGCGCGGCAACGACAAGGCCTCGCATGATGGCGCTTATCTCGCGTCCAATAATTTTGATGAAGACAGCTAGGTTATAGGCACCGAATACGACAAACCCGTTTCAGTACCGACGGCGATACGGCCCAATCGCTCGAGAGGTCGACGCAGGTCAATCATCTGCACATAGCGCATGTGCAGAAGGACTCCGTCATCAACACACGCGCCGATTTTCATCCTTGAAGCGTGTCGATTGAATCAGCAGTATTCCCGAGCCCCATCGTTTCAGGCCTGAAACATTTTCAGGCGTTTTCGGCCACCATTCGCAACACTCGAGCGCGAATCGCAATGACGGCAATGGTCCCGGTACGGTGGCATGTATTTCGCTGAATACGGAAACGACCGGAGACAGTCGCCATGCGAAAACATCTTTTACTTTCTTTCGTGCCGATGACGCTCGCGCTCTCGGCCGCCGGCCCGCCTGCACCGGCATGCGCGGATGAAGGCATGCAGCCGGATCGCACCGTGCTGCTCGCCGAAAGCATGCCGCGCGTCGCGTACGGCAACGGGTTCGGTATCGTGGCCGTGTCGGCGCCGCAACCGTTGCCGGCCGCCCAGGCCTCCGTGACGCTGTGGGACGAACTCCCGCCGCCGCCCCTGTTGCCGATGCCGCTACCGGCGCCGCAATCGGGCGACATCCGGCATGCTCTGGAAGGCAACGTGCGAGGCAATACGCATCCCTGAATATTCGCCGCCTCAATTCAATCAGGATGACATATTGAACTGACGATCCAGTCGAACGGGATGCCATCGAGCGGAACCGGTATCGCCGATCTCGCGACATAAAACGTTTTTGTGCTCCGTCCCCCGGCGGGCACTCTTTTTATTCGGACGGTCGTCGCGACGCGAGGACATCACGCGTCGCGACGCACGACGCATCGCACAAGAAGCGCCGACGCCCATGTGGATGCGGGAAATCCGGTGCGCGCCACCGTTCCGGTAAAATCGGCCCCATTCCGTTTCCCCTCTTCCCCGACCTTCATGACGACGTTGACCCTGATCGTCGCGCGTGCCCGCAACGGCATCATCGGCCGCGACAACCAGTTGCCCTGGAAACTTCCGGAGGATCTCGCGTTCTTCAAGCGCACGACGATGGGCGCGCCGATCGTGATGGGCCGCAAGACCCACGAGTCGATCGGCCGTCCGCTGCCGGGCCGCCGCAACATCGTCGTCACGCGCGACGCCACGCGCCGTTTCGAAGGCTGCGACACGGTCACGTCGCTCGCCGACGCGCTGGCGCTCGCCGCGCGCGACGGCGTGCCCGAGGCATTCCTGATCGGCGGTGCGCAACTCTATGCGGAAGGTCTCATGCTCGCCGACAAGCTGATCGTCACCGAGATCGACGCCGACTTCGACGGCGACGCATCGTTCCCGGCGCCCGATACCGCGCACTGGCAGGAAATCTCGCGCGACGCGCATCAGGCTGCCGCGCCCAACACGTTCGGCTATGCGTTCGTCGTCTACACGCGCAAGCGCGACTGACGACTTCTTCGCACGATGAAAAAAGCCCGACCGGCTCGCGCCGGTCGGGCTTTGTCGTTTCCTGGCGGCCTGCGCCGCGTGCGGCTTACTGCCCTGCGATCGTCATCTGCTCGATCAGCACCGAGCCGGTTTCCTTCGTGCCGCGCACGAGCGAATCCGCACCGATCGCGACGATATGGCGGAACATCTCCTGCAGCGTGCTGGCAACGGTGATTTCCTCGACCGGATACTGGATCACGCCGTTCTCCACCCAGAAGCCCGCCGCGCCGCGCGAATAGTCGCCCGTCACGTAGTTCACGCCCTGCCCCATCAGCTCGGTCAGCAGCAGGCCCGTGCCGAGCTTCTTCAGCATCGCGTCGAAATCGTCGCCCGCCTGCGTGTTCGAGCTGCGCAGCGCGAGGTTGTGCGAGCCGCCCGCGTTGCCGGTGGTTTGCGTGCCGAGCTTGCGTGCCGAATAGGTCGACAGGAAATAGCCTTCGACGACACCGTCCTTCACGACGCTGCGCGCCCGCGTGCGCACGCCTTCCTCGTCGAACGGCGCGCTGCCCATCGCGCGCGGCACATGCGGATCCTCGACGACCTGGATGTGCGGCGCGAACACCGGCTTGCCGAGGCTGTCGACGAGGAACGACGTCTTGCGATACAGCGCGCCGCCGCTCACCGCCTGCACGAATGCGCCGAGCAGGCCGGCCGCGAGCGGCGCCTCGAACAGCACGGGCACCTTGCGCGTGTCGAGACGGCGCGCGCCCATCCGCGCAAGCGCGCGTTCGGCCGCGTAACGGCCCACCGCTTCGGGCGCGGCGAGATCGACCGCGCTGCGCTTCGACGAATACCAGTCGTCGCGCTGCATGTGACGGCCGCTACCCGCGATCGGCGCGCATGCGATGTAGTGGCGTGAGTACGGATAGCCGGCAAGGAAGCCGCGCGACGTCGCCAGCACGAACTGCGAGTGCTGCGCCGACACGCTCGCGCCTTCCGAATTGCGAATCTGCGGGCTGACCGCGAACGCGGCGTCTTCCGCGCGGCGGGCGAGCTCGACGGCCTCGTCGGCGCTCAGCGCCCACGGGTGGTACAGGTCGAGGTCGCGCGGGTCGGTTTCGAGCAACTCGGCCTCGGCGAGGCCGGCCGCTTCGTCCTCGGCCGTGAAGCGCGCGATGTTGTACGCGGCCGCGACGGTATCCTTGATCGCGGCCGGCGAGAAGTCCGACGTGCTCGCGTTGCCGCGCTTCTTGCCGATGAACACGGTGACGCCGACCATCTTGTCGCGGTTGTGCTCGATCGTTTCGACTTCGCCGCGGCGCACCGACACCGACAGGCCGTCGCCCTCGGAGATTTCGGTCGCGGCGTCGGTCGCGCCGAGCGCCTTCGCATGGCGAAGGATGTCCGACGCGATTTCCTTGAGCTGGTCCTGCGTGTGCGGGAAATAGCGCGCTTGTACGTCGAGATTGGCTGCCATCGTCTTGGTATCCGGTGGCGGGCGGGCGCCCGCATGGTCAAAATGTTGCGTATCCCGCGATCATAGCAAGGTCCGGGGCCGGACACAGACAAGCTTGGGGTGTCCGCGCCGCGATACAATGCCGCCCATGACACGCAAAACCCGAATCCAGCCGATCGAGCCTGTCGCCGAAGAAGACGACAACGGCTACGATCGCCCCAGCAAATCCCAGTTGAAGCGCGAAATGCACGAGCTGCAGGTGCTCGGCCAGGCGCTCGTCGACCTGCCGAAAGACGCACTGAAGCGCATGCCGATGCCCGAAAGTCTCGGGGACGCCGTGCGCGAGGCCCGCCGGATCACCGATCACGAAGGCAAGCGCCGCCAGCTTCAGTACGTCGGCCGCGTGATGCGCTCGCTGACCGACGACGAAACGGCCGCGCTGCGCACCGCGCTCGACGCGCAACGCGGCGTGAACAAGGCCGCCACCGCCCGCCTGCACTGGATCGAGCGCACGCGCGAGCAACTGCTCGCGAGCGACGACGCGCTGACCGAATTCCTGCGCCAGCACCCCGACGCCGACATCCAGGAAGGCCGCACGCTGATCCGCAACGCGCGCAAGGAAGCGCAGCAAGGCAAGCCGCCGCGCTATTTCCGCGAGCTGTTCCAGTGGATCAAGGCCGCGGGCGGCGCGTCCGACAGCGACGACGAAGCGGCCGACGACGCCGGAGACGACCATGACGACGAAGCGTAACCATCCGGACGAGCTCGTGGTCGGCCTCGTGTCGATCAGCGACCGCGCGAGTACGGGGGTCTACGAAGACAAGGGCATTCCGGCGCTGCAGGAATGGCTCGCCGGCACGCTGGTTTCGCCGTGGCGCGCCGAAACGCGCCTGATCCAGGACGACGCGCCGACGATCTCGGCCACGCTGACCGAACTCGTCGACGTCGCCGGCTGCGACCTCGTGCTGACGACGGGCGGCACCGGCCCCGCGCGCCGCGACGTGACGCCCGAGGCCACGCTGGCCGTGGCGACGAAGGAAATGCCGGGATTCGGCGAGCAGATGCGGCAGATCAGCCTGAACTTCGTGCCGACCGCGATCCTGTCGCGGCAGGTCGCGGTGATCCGCGAAACGGCCGACCATGCGGCGCTGATCATCAACCTGCCCGGCCAGCCGAAGTCGATCCGGGAAACGCTCGAAGGGCTGCGCGATGCCGACGGCAAGTCGACCGTGCCCGGCATCTTCGCCGCGGTGCCGTACTGCATCGACCTGCTCGGCGGCCCGTATATCGAGACCGACGCCGCGGTGGTCGCGGCGTTCCGGCCGAAAAGCGCGCGGCGCTGAGCGTTGGCCGAGCGCGGTGCGCGTGCCGGCCCGCTCAGGCGGCCGGCGCGGACTCGCCTGCCGACACCGACGCGGCCGGAATCAGAAAATGCTCGCGGTAGTACTTCAGCTCGTCGATCGACTCGTGGATGTCCGCGAGCGCCGTGTGCATCGCCCGCTTCTGGAAACCCTTGTAGATGGCCGGCTGCCAGCGGCGGCACAGCTCCTTGAGCGTGCTGACGTCGAGGTTGCGGTAGTGGAAGAATCGCTCGAATTCCGGCATCCAGCGCGCCATGAAGCGGCGGTCCTGGCAAATCGAGTTGCCGCACATCGGCGACTTGCCGGGCGACACGTACTGCGCGAGGAACGCCTGCAACTGCGCGGCGGCTTCCGCCTCGGTCACGGTCGATGCGCGCACGCGGTCGATCAGGCCCGAGCGGCCGTGCGTCGACTTGTTCCAGTCGTCCATCTTCGCGAGCGTCTCGTCGCTCTGGTGGATCGCGAACACCGGCCCCTCGACGGCGATGTCGAGCGTGGAATTGGTCACGACGACCGCGATCTCGATGATGCGGTCGTTATCCGGGTCGAGGCCCGTCATCTCCATGTCGAGCCAGACGAGGTTCAACTCGTTGCGCACGAGCGCGGGCTGGCTGGCGGAAGCGGCGGTATCGGTCATGATTCATCCTGGCAAATGGCGGACCGGGCCTCGCCGATGCAGCGCCGCCCGGGCGGCCGGCATCGCATCAGCGGGGCCGGTCCGCAAGAACATATAATTCTCGCATAGAACCCTTTGGCGCCTTCGATGTCACCCTTTTCGTTCACCCTGCTGTTCGCGATCGCCGTACTCGCGATGGTCGTCACCAAGCTGTGGCTCGCGTCGCGGCAGATCCGCTTCGTCGCCGCGCACCGCAACGGCGTGCCCGCGCAGTTCAGCGCCACCATCCCGCTGACCGCCCACCAGCGCGCGGCCGACTACACGGTCGAGCGCACCCGGCTGACGATGCTCGAGATCGTCGTCAGCGCGGCCGTGCTGGTCGGCCTCACGCTGCTCGGCGGCGTCGGCGCGCTCGACACGCTGCTGACCGGCTGGCTTGGCCGCGGCTACGGGCAGCAGGTCGCGCTGGTCGCCGCGGTGCTCGTGATCACGGGCGTGATCGACGTGCCGTTCGAGTATTACCGCCAGTTCGGCATCGAGCAGCGTTTCGGCTTCAACCGGATGACGAAGCGGCTGTTCTTCACCGACATGCTGAAGAATTCGCTGCTCGGCGCCGTGCTCGGCCTGCCGCTGCTGTTCGTCGTGCTGTGGCTGATGAACCAGGCCGGCAGCCTGTGGTGGCTGTGGACCTGGATCGTGTGGGTCGCGTTCCAGATGCTCGTGCTGCTGATCTACCCGACCTTCATCGCGCCGCTTTTCAACAAGTTCGAGCCGCTGAAGGACGACGCGCTGCGCGCGCGCATCGAGTCGCTGATGAAGCGCTGCGGCTTTGCGGCCAAGGGGCTGTTCGTGATGGACGGCAGCCGCCGCTCCGCGCACGGCAACGCGTATTTCACGGGCTTCGGCGCATCGAAGCGGATCGTGTTCTTCGACACGCTGCTCGCGCGCCTGTCCGGCCAGGAGATCGAAGCCGTACTCGCGCACGAACTCGGCCACTTCAAGCGCCGCCACGTGATGAAACGGATGCTCGTGTCGTTCGTGCTGAGCCTCGTGCTGCTCGCGCTGCTCGGCTGGCTCGCGCAACGCACGTGGTTCTACACGGGGCTCGGCGTCACGCCATCGCTCGACACCAGCAACGCAGGCGCCGCGCTCATCCTGTTCTTCCTCGCGATTCCGGTATTCCTGTTCTTCGCGACGCCGTTCAGCAGCCTGACGTCGCGCAAGCATGAATTCGAGGCCGACGCGTTCGCGGCCAGCCAGACCGACGCGCAGGATCTCGTCAGCGCGCTCGTGAAGCTCTACGAGGACAACGCATCGACGCTGACGCCCGACCCCGTCTACACGGCCTTCTACTACTCGCATCCGCCCGCGTCGCAGCGGATCGATCGCCTGCTGCAGCACGCATGAGCCGGCCGACTTCCCGCAAGCCGGCCCCGCGCGCATCGGGCGCGCAACGGGCCGAAGGCCGCGTGATCGCGGCGCACGGCCGTCACTACATCGTCGCCCCCGACGACGGCGGCCCGATGCTGCAATGCTTCCCGCGCGGCAAGAAGAGCGACATCGCGGTCGGCGACCGCGTCGCGTACGAACTTGCGTCGGCCGACCAGGGCGTGATCGTGGAGATCGGCGAACGGCGCAACCTGCTGTACCGCTCCGACCAGTTCAAGTCGAAGCTGTTCGCGGCAAACCTCGACCAGTTGCTGATCGTGCTCGCGACCGAGCCCTATTTCAGCGAGGATCTGCTCGGCCGTGCGCTGATCGCGGCCGAAGCGAACGAGCTGAAGCCGCTCGTCGTGCTGAACAAGATCGACGTCGTGGCCGCGCTGCCGGTCGCGCGAGAGCGTCTCGCGCCGTACCGCGCGCTCGGCTACGACGTGCTCGAGCTGTCGGTGAAAGGTGCGCCGGACGATGCACGCGCGCAGCTGATGCCGCACCTGGCCGGCCATTCGACGATCCTGCTCGGCCAGTCCGGGATGGGCAAATCCACGCTCGTGAACCTGCTCGTACCCGATGCCGAAGCCGCGACCCGCGAGATTTCGGCCGCGCTCAACAGCGGCCGTCACACGACGACGTTCACGCGCCTGTACCCGCTGGAAGGCGGCGGTGCGCTGATCGATTCGCCGGGCTTCCAGGAATTCGGCCTCTACCACTTGACGGAAGGCCGCCTCGAACGCGCGTTTCCGGAATTCCGGCCGCTGCTCGCGGACTGCCGTTTCTATAATTGTCACCATCTGCACGAGCCCGGCTGCGCGATCCTCGAAGCCGTCGCCGACGGCCGCATCGCGCCGTCGCGGCACGCGCTTTACGCGCAGCTCGTGCACGAGGCGAGCCAGATCGTCCGCTGACCGCGCGACGTGTGCGACGGCCGGCTGGCGGCAGGCCTTCATCGACAGGAGCCGCGATGCGTTTCAAGGCACCCGACCTCGCGACCGCGCAGCATTGGGCCAACGTGCTTCAGGTGGCCGGCATCGGTTGCGAGCTGCACAACTGCTACGCGACCGGCGCGCTCGGCGGCCTGCCCGCCGATGCATGCACGCCCGAGCTGTGGCTCGACGACGAACGTGACGACGCGCTCGCCCGCCGGCTGCTCGATGCCGCGTCGCACGGCCCGTCGGCGGGCGCGGCGCCCTGGCGCTGCCGGCAATGCGGCGAAGCGCTCGAAGCGCAATTCACCGCGTGCTGGCAATGCGGCGCCGTGCGCGACCCGCTCGATGACTGAACGTACTCTCCTGGCGCACAGCGAAAAGGCCGGCATCGAGCCGGCCTTTTCATTTCGTCGCGCGCTGCGCTAGCGCGTCACGATACCCAGACGGCCAGCGTCAGCATCAACAGCAGGATCATCCACAGAATCACCGCTCGCCATACGAGACCAACCGCCGACTGCAGCGTGCGCGGCGTGCAATCGTCACCGACCGTCAACGGACCGCTGTCGCCGACCGCCAGCGCATCGAGGCTCGACGGTTCCGCGAGCGGCCCCGCGAGACGCGCGCCGAGCGCCCCGCTGCCGGCGGCCAGCAATACGCCGTCGTTCGGGTCGGGCCACTGGCGCGTATGGTTGCGCCACGCGTAGATCGCATCCTCGAAATTGCCGACGATCGCGAAACCGAGCGCCGTCAGTCGGGACGGAATCCAGTCGATCACGAAGAACGCGCGCTGCGCGAACGTCGAGAACGCGACCGTGCGGTCCTCGCCCGGCGTCGCCCAGCTGCGCGCGAGGTATTCGGAAATCCGGTACAGCACGGCGCCGGCCGGGCCGAGTGGCAGCACGTACCAGAAGAACACGCCGAAGACGTGGCGATGCGACGCGACGACCGCATGGATCAGCGTATGGCGGACGATTTCACCGACCGGCATGTCGACCGTGTCGATACCCGTCCACTCGTGCAGGATTTCGCGCGCGCGCGGTACGTCGTCGTTGTTGAGCGCGAGATGGATATCGGTGAAGTAGTGGCTGAACTGACGGAAGCCGAGCGTGAAATACACGACGGCGACGTTCCACAGGAACGCGAGCACGAAGCTCACCTTGTACAGCAGGAAATAGATCAGCGCGACGATCAGCACCCACGGCAGCACGACCGCGAGCCATGCGAGAAGCCCGTGTTTCTGCTTGCCGGCGTCGAGGCCATGCGCGACGGTTTCCGCATGAAACTGGAACAGCGCGAACACCGGATTGCTCGGCGACAACGCGCGGACCTGTTCGATGATGAGAGCGAGGAGAACCGAAAAGAAAGTCATGCGTGGCGCCGTCTTCGGAGTTATGTCATTTTTTGCATAACGATAGCACAGCGTCAGCCGCGCATGGCTGCCGGTGCAGTGGCCCGACGGCAGCTCGCACGCGCCAGCCGGCACGCTCGCCTAGCCGGCGGCCAAGAAGCGATACAGATTGCGAAACATGGCGGCAGTTGCGCCCCAGATGAAGTAATGCCCGCCCGACTCGCCGTTCGGATAGGGCATGGCAAAAAAACGACGCTCGCCGCCCTCCCACCGGAACACGCGGACCTGATGGTTCGCGGGATTCATCACGAACGCGAGCGGCACTTCGAAAATCTCGGCGACTTCGAAGGTGTCGGCCTGCACCGTGAACGGCGGATGCACGAGGCCGACGACCGGCGTCACGCAGAAACCCGTGCCGGTGAGGTAGTCGGGCAGCACACCGAGAATCTCGACGCGTTCGGCGTCCAGTCCGATCTCTTCCTTCGCCTCGCGCAGTGCGGTGGCTGTCGCATCGCGGTCGAACGGCTCGCGCCGGCCGCCGGGAAAACTGATTTGCCCGGCGTGGTCGTTCAGGTGATCGGCGCGCTGCGTCAGCAGCACGGTGAGGCCCGACTCGCGGACGACGAGCGACACGAGAACGGCCGCGCTACGCGGATCGACGCCCTCCTGCAGCCTCGCCTCGCCGGGCTCGACGCTCCATTCGAGCGTGCGTGCGAAACGTTCGCGCAGGCCGGACGGCGTCAGCAACCGGGAATCGATGACAGGCAGGCCGGCACCGGTGCCTTCGACCGGCAAGACTTCGGGATCGATGATGGGGCGGCGATTCAATGGAGCTCTCGGGTTCGTGTCGTATCGAGCATATTGTCGCGCCAGAATGAAAAAAGCACCCGGCTGGGTGCTTTTTCCTTACAGCTCTTACTCTTGGGAAGCTGCTGCGGCGCGATCCTTCGACACCAGCTTTTCCTTGATACGAGCCGACTTGCCCGAACGCTCGCGCAGGTAGTACAGCTTCGCACGACGCACATCACCGCGACGCTTCACGACGATGCTTGCCAGCAGCGGCGAGTACGTCTGGAACGTACGCTCGACGCCTTCGCCCGACGAGATCTTGCGGACGATGAAGTTCGAGTTCAGACCACGATTGCGAATCGCGATCACGACGCCTTCGTAAGCCTGAACGCGCTTGCGGTTACCTTCAACCACGTTCACGTTCACGATCACCGTGTCGCCCGGGGCGAAATCGGGGATGGTCTTGCCGGCGAGCGCGCGCTCGATTTCTTCCTGCTCAAGTTTTGCGATCAGATTCATTACTGACTCCTTATGCCATCGTGTCGGCGTTGACACCCGCCTGCTTCCAGGCCTGGCCCCGATAGAGGATGGATTCACATCAGGCGCCGCACACGCATGTACGGCACCGCCAATTCCCGCTCGCGCAGCCGCCTCAGGAGGCGTCCTTCGCTTCGCGTGCGAGGTTCGCGAGCCAGGCCTCGTCGGCCCGGCTCAACAACTTTTCGCGGCGCGCCCGGACGATCAGGTCCGGCCGCTTCCGCAACGTATTCCTCAATGCTTCCTGGCGCCGCCACTTCTCGATCTCGGCATGATGCCCGCCGAGCAGCACGTCCGGCACGCGCACGCCGTCGTATTCCTCGGGGCGCGTGTAGTGCGGACAATCGAGCAGGCCATCGGCGAAGCTGTCCTGCACGGCCGACAACGAATCGTTCAGCACGCCGGGCAGCAACCGCACGACTGCATCCATCATCGCCATCGCCGGCAGCTCGCCGCCTGACAGCACGAAATCGCCGAGGCTGATTTCCTCGTCGACGCAACGGTCGAGCAGGCGCTGGTCGATCGCCTCGTAGCGACCGCACAGCACGACGACGCCGGGTTCCTGCGCCATCCGCACCGCGCGATCGTGCGTGAGCGGCGCGCCTTGCGGCGACATCATCACGACGCGCGTGCTCGCGATGCCCTGCTCCGCCTGCGCCGCTTTCGCGGCGCCGATTGCGGCTTCGAGCGGCCTGGCCAGCATCACCATGCCCGGACCACCGCCGTACGGACGATCGTCGACCGTGCGGTAGTTGTCCGTCGTGAAATCACGCGGGTTCCAGGTGCGCAACCCGAAGCGCCCCTGCTTGACGGCCCGGCTGGTGATTCCCCAGTCGGTCAGTGCACGGAACATCTCGGGAAAGAGCGTGACGACGTCGAACTGCACCGCGCTCTCGGTAACCTGGTTCATTTCAGTAATCGGCTTCCCAGTCGACGACGATGCGACGCGCCGCCTGATCCACCGTTTTGACGTAGACGCCGACGAACGGAATCAACCGCTCGTCGGTGGTCGGCTGACCGTCTTTGCCGGTTGCCGGATACTCGACACGCATGATCGAATGCACGCCGTTGTCGATCATCCCGCTCACCTTCCCGAGCGCCACCGATTGCTCGTTGACGACCTCGAGACCGATCAGGTCGACCCAATAGAATTCGTCCGCGGCGAGTGCCGGGAAATCTTCCCGGCGCACGAACACGCGAAAACCGCGCATGGACAGCGCAGCATCGCGGTCGCTGACGCCTGCGGGTTGCGCAACGACAGTGTCGCTGTGCGTCTTCGACTGCATGATGCGGACGGAAAGCCGCTCCGCACCGCGTTCCAGCCACCAGCGACGCGCGTTGAGCAGCGCGTCGCCGCCGCGACCGGCATCTGCATGCGTCGCCACCTTGACCCAGCCCTTCAGGCCGTAGGCGTCGACCACCGCCCCGACCTCGACGGCATCGTCGGGCCAGGCCTGCGTCGCTTCGGGACTGCCTGGTTCGACAGCCTGACCGGCGTTCGCGACCGAGTCGCGCTCGACCGGCTTGCGGACGAATGCGCCGAATGACGCACGCCCGCGCCTTGCATTACCGGAATCGTGACCCGCCATCAATGCACCTCACAGCCGGCACGACCGGCACACCGTGCCATGTTAGGCAGCCGGTTGCGCCTTTTGCGCTTCCTTCACGAGACGCTGGACGGTCGGCGACAGTTGCGCGCCAACGCCTTGCCAGTACGTCAGGCGATCCTGAGCGATACGCAGCGATTCGCCCTTCGTGGCGACCGGGTTGTAGAAGCCGACGCGCTCGATGAAGCGGCCGTCACGACGGTTGCGCGAATCGGTAGCAACGATGTTGTAGAACGGGCGCTTCTTCGAGCCGCCACGAGCCAGACGGATGATAACCATATGATGTCCTTCGGGAAAACCGGGTTCGAAACTACTGAAACACGCGATTATAGCCGGAAACCAGAGGTACAACAAACACTTACGCGTAAAAAACCGCGGACGGCCCGTCCGCCGGGCATACAATCGTCGTGTCCAGGACGTTCCCGACCGTCATGCCGCCCCTTCGCGCCACCCCGATGCACCGCGTCCAGCGCCAAGTCGCGGCGCTGCTGGCCGGCCTTGCCTGCCTCGCGTCCGCACGGGCGTTTGCCGCGCCGCTGCCGGTGAGCGAACTCGTCGTGCCGCCCGGCTTCCATATAGACGTGCTGACCGACGCCGTCCCGGCCGCGCGCGAAATGGCGTGGTCGCCACGCGGCATCCTGTATGTCGGCTCGCGGGACGGCCGCGTCCACGCGTTCGTCATGCACGAGGGCCGGATCAATGCGCACTATGTCGTCGCGTCCGGGCTCGACCTGCCCGTCGGCGTCGCCTACCGCGACGGCGCCCTCTATATATC
Organism: Burkholderia sp. KCJ3K979; assembly: GCF_016759955.1. Lineage (NCBI taxonomy): Bacteria > Pseudomonadati > Pseudomonadota > Betaproteobacteria > Burkholderiales > Burkholderiaceae > Burkholderia > Burkholderia sp. KCJ3K979. The sequence goes on along the minus strand of NZ_JACFYV010000125.1, from coordinate 930 downwards.
CGCCGTCTCGCGCATCCTGCGCCTCGATCATATCGACGACCGGCTCGCAAAACCGCCCGCCCCCGTCGTCGTGACCGACGCGCTGCCGACCGACCACCATCACGGCTGGAAATTCATCGCGTTCGGCCCCGACGGCAAGCTGTACGTGCCGACCGGCGCGCCGTGCAATGTCTGCCTCCCTGATCGCAATCGCTACGCGATCATCGCGCGGATGAATGCTGACGGCAGCGGGCGCGAAGTGGTCGCCCGCGGCATACGCAATACGGTCGGCTTTGCATGGCACCCGGAGTCGGGCGAGCTGTGGTTCACCGACAACGGGCGCGACATGATGGGTGACGACGTACCGGACGACAAGCTGAACCGCGCGCCGCGCGCCGGCCTCGATTTCGGCTTTCCATACTGCCACGGCGGCGATACGCCCGACCCCGAATTCGGCAGCGCCGACGTCTGCCGACGTTATGTGCCGCCCGTCCTGAAACTCGGCGCGCACGTCGCGGCGCTCGGGATGCGCTTCTACACCGGGCCGATGTTTCCGGCGTCGTATCGCAATAATGTCTTCATTGCCGAACACGGCTCGTGGAACCGCAGCACGAAGGTCGGCTATCGCGTGATGCGCGTGGTCGTCTCGGCGGACGGCAGCCACGCTCGGCAGACGCCGTTCGTCACGGGCTGGCTGCGGCCCGACGGCACGGTATGGGGACGCCCGGCCGATGTATTGCCGCTGCCGGACGGATCGCTGCTCGTCAGCGACGATTACGCGGGCGCGATCTACCGCGTGACTTATGCGGCACCTTGACGCAGCCGAGGGGTGACCGGGTCCGACCGAGCATCGTAGAATGCGTGCCGGGCCGCGCGCCCGCGCCGGCCTGCCGGCCCCGCCCATGCCAACGACAACACGCCGCCATCCATGTCCAGCAGCACCGCATCGCC
>NZ_JACFYV010000124.1:0-19650 GCF_016759955.1 Burkholderia sp. KCJ3K979 | reverse complement strand
GGAAGCAGTGCTTGCCGAGATCGACTCCGATCAGCGATACCGTGTCCATGATGGTCCTCCAGAAGGACAAAATCCTCACTCAGCGTAGTCCACTGAGTGAGGATCGGGCTGACCATCCTATTAAGCGACCCGAAGGTCGCTTTTTTATCGCTTGCGCTGAAAGCCGGTCACGCGAAGGCCGTCTGCGCGTCGAACGCGAACCCCTTCGGTGCAGCCTGCGGATCGTCGAACGTCACGATCTCGTACGCGTCTTCGTGCGCGAGCAGTTCGCGCAGCAACGCGTTGTTCAGGCCGTGGCCCGACTTGTACGCGGTGTACGACGCCAGCAGCGGGTGGCCGATCACGTACAGGTCGCCGATTGCGTCGAGCATCTTGTGCTTCACGAACTCGTCGTCGTAGCGCAGCCCGTCGTTGTTCAGGATGCGGTACTCGTCGAGCACGATCGCGTTGTCCATGCTGCCGCCGCGCGCCAGGCCGATCTCGCGCAGCATCTCGGCCTCGTGCGCGAAGCCGAACGTGCGCGCACGCGCGATCTCGCGCACGTACGACGTGGTCGCGAAATCGACCTCGAGCTCCTGGCCCGTCTTGTCGACGGCCGGGTGGCGGAAGTCGATCGAGAACTTCAGCTTGAAGCCGAAATACGGATCGAGCCGCGCGAACTTGTCGCCGTCACGGATTTCGACCGGCTTCTTCACCTTGATGAAACGCTTCGGCGCGTTCTGCTCCTCGATGCCGGCGGACTGGATCAGGAACACGAACGTGGCGGCGCTGCCGTCCATGATCGGGATTTCCTCGGCCGTCACATCGACATACAGGTTGTCGATGCCGAGACCCGCACACGCGGACATCAGGTGCTCGACCGTCGACACGCGCACGCCATCCTTCTGCAACACCGACGCGAGCCGCGTGTCGCCGATCGACATCGCCGATGCGGGAATGTCGACCGGCGTGGGCAGGTCGACGCGTGAAAAGACGATGCCCGTGCCGGGCGCGGCGGGACGGAGCGTCAACTCGATCTTGCGGCCCGAGTGGACACCGATACCCACGGTCTTCACGATGGATTTGATGGTGCGCTGCTTCAACATGGTCTTCTTCGTCTTGATTGAAGATATCAATCAGGAGTTATATTCGATAGGCGGGATTATAGCGTAATTCCCTATTCAGCGCTGTCTGAAACTGCGTATCAATCTGTTTCGACAGTTTACCCGCGCCGATACGGGACGGGCCGATGCCCGGAACGGAGGCGTTTCCGGTCATCAGCCCGTGTTACAACTGCCCTGAGGCCGGTGAGCAGCGTTGCCGGAAGGCAACGGCGCACCGCACGATCAGGACGTCAACGTCGCGAGAACACTCGCCGCATCGCTCACTTCGAATTTGCCCGGCGCCTCGACGGCCAGCGTCTTGACCACACCGCCGTCAATCACCATCGCGTAGCGCAGGGAACGAATTCCCATGCCACGCGCGGACAAATCCTGCGTCAGCCCCAGCGCATGAGTGAAAGCCGCGCTGCCGTCCGCCATCATGCGCACCTTGCCCGCGGTGTGCAGATCACGTCCCCATGCGCCCATCACGAATGCGTCGTTGACGGACACGCACCAGATCTCGTCGACACCCGCCGCGCGCAATTGCTCGGCGTGCTCGACGTAGCCCGGCACATGCTGCGCCGAGCAGGTCGGCGTGAACGCGCCCGGCAATCCGAAGATCACCACCCGCTTTCCCGCAACCTGGTCGCGCACGCTGTAGGCGTTCGGCCCCAGCGTGCACCCTTCGCGCGCGTCGTCGATGAACTCGAACAATTGCGCGTCGGGCAGCGCGTCGCCCACTTGAATCATGGCTGGTCCCTCATAGCGATACGGTTTTTCAGCGTGTTGCGGACAGCACGGCCCATCCCGCTCCGCTCAAGCGAAGAGGGCACGTTTCCCGGCCCGGCGTCGCATCCGACGCGGCCTGTCTGGGTCCGTAGCATCCGTCACGCCGGCGTTACCGCGGCAACTTCGCCGCGGCTTCGCCTGTGTTTGCGTCAGTCAGCCTGCTTGCGCAGGAAAGCCGGGATGTCGTACGTGTCGACACCCTTCTCCTGCAGCGCCTGCACGTGCGATGCCGCGGTTTCGCGCGAATTGCGCCACACCGCCGGCGTATCGAGCGCGCCGTAGTCGGCCGTGCTGACGTGATGCGGCTGCGCATAGCCGTGCGACACCGCGCTGACCGGCTGGTTGTCCGTACCCGTGCGCAGCAGCGTCATCGGGGCCGACTGCTGCTTCTTCGCCGCACGGCCCAGACCCGTCGCCACGACCGTCACGCGCAGTGCATCGCCCATCGCGTCGTCGTACACCGCACCGAAGATCACCGTCGCATCTTCCGCCGCGTAGCTCTTGATCGTGTTCATCACTTCGCGCGTTTCCGACAGGCGCAGCGAACGGCTCGACGTGATGTTGACCAGCACGCCGCGCGCGCCCGACAGATCGACGCCTTCGAGCAGCGGGCTCGCCACGGCCTGTTCCGCCGCGAGGCGTGCGCGATCGACGCCGGCGACCGTCGCCGTGCCCATCATCGCCTTGCCCTGCTCGCCCATCACCGTCTTCACGTCTTCGAAGTCGACGTTCACGAGGCCGTCGACGTTGATGATTTCCGCGATACCTGCCACCGCGTTGTTCAACACGTCGTCCGCGCACTGGAAGCACTTGTCCATCTCGGCGTCGTCGCCCATCACGTCGAACAGCTTGTCGTTCAGCACGACGATCAGCGAGTCGACGTGATCCTCCAGTTGCTGCGAGCCAGCTTCGGCGACGCGCATGCGCTTGCCGCCTTCGAACTCGAACGGCTTGCTGACGACGCCAACCGTCAGAATGCCCATCTCCTTCGCGATCTGCGCGACCACCGGTGCGGCGCCCGTACCCGTGCCACCGCCCATGCCGGCCGTAATGAACACCATGTGCGCGCCGCGCAGTGCGTCGGCGATGCGCTCACGCGCTTCTTCCGCTGCCGCACGACCCATTTCCGGCTTCGCACCGGCGCCCAGACCCGTGTTGCCGAGCTGGATCACCGACGATGCACGCGAACGCGACAGCGCCTGGGCGTCCGTGTTCATCACGATGAAGTCGACGCCCTGCACGCCGCGGTTGATCATGTGCTGGACGGCATTGCCGCCAGCGCCGCCAACGCCGACCACCTTGATGATGGTGCCGTTGGTTTCGGTTTCCAGCATTTCGAATTCCATTGTTGCCTCCGTCAAGAGAATGACTGCTACTCGGCCGTTATTCGGCAGGAGATCGGGCAACCCCCTGTCGCGCGCCAGCCGCCGGCACCAGCGCGAATTTCGATTCGGTTTGTCAGAAGTTGCTCAGGAACCATTCCTTCATCCGCGAGAACACCTGCCCCGCGTTGCCGGACTGCACGGCGACCTTGCGGCCGCGCATGCGCTGCGCACTGCCTTCGACGAGCAGCCCCATCGCCGTCGAGTAGCGCGGATTGCGCACGACGTCGGAGAGGCCGCCTGCATATTCCGGCGCGCCGATGCGCACCGGTTTCAGGAAAATGTCTTCGCCGAGCTCGACCATGCCCGGCATCATCGACGCGCCGCCGGTAATGACCACGCCGGAGCTCAGGAGTTCTTCGTAACCCGACTCGCGCACGACCTGCTGCACGAGCGAGAACAGTTCCTCGACGCGCGGCTCGATCACCGCCGCGAGCGCCTGGCGCGACAGCGTGCGCGGGCCGCGTTCGCCGAGGCCCGGCACTTCGACCATTTCGTCCGGATCGGCGAGCGCCTGCTTCGCGATCCCGTAGCCGACCTTGATGTCTTCCGCGTCCGGCGTCGGCGTGCGCAGCGCCATCGCGATGTCGCTCGTGATCTGGTCGCCGGCGATCGGGATCACCGCCGTGTGGCGGATCGCGCCTTCGGCGAAGATCGCGATGTCGGTCGTGCCGCCGCCGATGTCGACCAGCACCACGCCGAGATCCTTCTCGTCTTCCGTCAGCACCGCCAGCGACGACGCGAGCGGCTGCAGGATCAGGTCGTTCACTTCCAGCCCGCAGCGGCGCACGCACTTGACGATGTTCTGCGCGGCGCTCACCGCGCCCGTCACGATGTGCACCTTCACTTCCAGCCGGATGCCGCTCATCCCGATCGGCTCGCGCACGTCTTCCTGGCCGTCGATGATGAATTCCTGCGTGAGGATGTGCAGCACCTGCTGGTCGGTCGGGATGTTGATCGCCTTCGCGGTCTCGATCACGCGCGCGACGTCCGTCTGCGTGACTTCCTTGTCCTTGATCGCGACCATCCCGCTCGAATTGAAGCTGCGGATGTGGCTGCCCGCGATCCCCGTGAACACGTTGGTGATCTTGCAGTCGGCCATCAGCTCGGCTTCCTCGAGCGCGCGCTGGATCGATTGCACGGTGGCCTCGATGTTGACCACCACACCTTTCTTCAGACCCTTCGACTCGCTCTGGCCGAGACCGATCACCTCGTAGTGACCCTCGCCCTTCAGCTCGGCGACGATGGCCACCACCTTCGACGTGCCGATGTCGAGGGAAACCAGCAGATCCTTGTAGTCTTTGCTCATAAAGTGCTCTTGCGTGTGATCTCTCGTTACTTCTTGCGCTTGTCGGTATCGGTCAGGAACCGCATGCCTGCCGCGCGAATCGCGAATCCGTTCGGATACCGCAGGTCCGCGTACTCGATGTCGTTGCCCCAACGCTCCGTGACGGCCGGCCACGCGGCGACCAGGCGCTGGCTCCGGTCATGCAGCGTGTCGCTGTTGCGTTCCTTGCCCAGCTCGACCTGCATGCCGTTCGACAGCTTCACCGTCCACGCGTACCGCGCCGACAGCGTCACTTCTTCCGGCGCCGCCTTCAGCGGCGCAAACCATTTCCCGAAGTCGCGATACCGCGTGACGACTTCCTTCGCACTGCCTTCCGGGCCGTCGAATGCCGGCAGTTCCTGCTCCAGCTCGCCCTGGTTCGCGGTGAACAGCTCGCCGTCGACGCTCACCAGCTGATCGCTGCCCCAGGTCCCGAGCGGTTTGTACTCCTCGAGCGTGACAGCCAGCGCATTCGGCCACACCCGGCGCACGCTCGCGTGACGCACCCACGGCATCTGCTCGAACGCCGCGCGCGCCGTATCGAGATCGACCGTGAAGAAATTGCCCTTCAGCCGGCCGACCACGCCCGCGCGCACCGTCGGCGAGTTGATGTGCTCGGTATCGCCGTCGATCCGGATTTCCCGCAGCGCGAACGTCGGGCGCTGGATCAGCCAGTAGCAGCCGGCCGCCGCCAACACGAGCAACAGCAGCGCGTACAGCGCGCTGGCGGCAAGGTTGAGTTGGCGAACGTTGTTCCACATACGTCGTTCCGTTCCTGCGTCAGTCGTTGAGCGTGAGCGACAGCACCTTCACGACCAGCTCGGAATAGCCGATGCCGACCGCGCGCGCGGCCTTCGGCGGCAGCGAGTGGTCGGTCATCCCGGGGGCCGTGTTCACTTCGAGGAAATACGCATTGCCGGCCGCGTCGAGCATGAAATCCGCGCGGCCCCAGTCGGTACAGCCGAGCACGTCGAACGCGCGGCGCGCGATGCGCTTCAGTTCCGTTTCCTGTTCCGCCGGCAGGCCGCACGGGATCAGGTACTGCGTATCGTCGGCGACGTACTTCGCGTGGTAGTCGTAGAACTCGCCCGCCGGCACGATCTTGATCAGCGGCAGGTCGAGATCGCCGGCGATGCACGCGGTATATTCGCCGCCGCCTTCGATGCTCTTCTCGACGATCACGATCTTGTCGTGCGTCGCGGCTTCCGCGAGCGCGGCCGGCAGCGCGTCGGCCGTCTTCACCTTCAGCACCGCGACGCTCGAGCCTTCGCTCGCCGGCTTCACGAACAACGGCAGGCCGAGCTTCGCGACGATGTCGGTCGCGCGCGCGGCCAGGTCGTCGCCGCGCATCACCGTCTCGAACGGCGGCGTCGGCACGCCCGTCTGCTGCCACACGAGTTTCGTGCGGAACTTGTCGAGGCCGAGCGCCGAGCCCAGCACGCCGCTGCCCGTATAGCGAATCCCGTAGAAATCGAGCGCACCCTGGATCTGGCCGTTCTCGCCGTAGCCGCCGTGCAGCGCGTTGAACGCGCGCACGAAGCCTTCGTCCTTCAGCGCCGACAGCGGCCGCTCGGCCGGGTCGAACGGATGCGCGTCGACGCCCGCGTCACGCAGGCCCTGCAGCACGAGGCGGCCCGAGGTGAGCGACACCTCGCGCTCGGCGGATTCGCCGCCGAACAACACCGCCACCTTGCCGAAACGTTTCGGATCGATCCCGCTCATGTCATGCCTTCTGTTGAATGTGTTGCACGAGCTTCGCCGGCACGCCGCCGATCGAACCCGCCCCCATCGTGATCACCACGTCGCCGTTCTGCGCGACTTTCGCCAAAGCGTCCGGCACGTCGTCGACCGTCGCGACGAACACCGGGTCGACCTTGCCCACCGCGCGCAGCGCGCGCGACAGCGCGTCGCCGCTGGCCGTCGGGATCGCCGCTTCGCCGGCCGCGTAGACTTCAGTCAGCACCAGCGCATCGACCGTCGACAGCACGTTGACGAAATCGTCGAAGCAGTCGCGCGTGCGCGTGTAGCGGTGCGGCTGGAACGCCAGCACGAGGCGGCGGCCCGGGAACGCGCCGCGCGCGGCCGCGATCGTCGCCGCCATCTCGACCGGGTGATGACCGTAGTCGTCGATCAGCGTGTACTGGCCGCCGTCCGCGCTCGGCACGTCGCCGTAGCGCTGGAAGCGCCGGCCGACGCCGTTGAATTCCGCCAGCGCCAGCTGGATCGCGTCGTCCGACACGCCGAGATCGGTTGCGATCGCGATCGCCGCGAGCGCGTTCTGCACGTTGTGCAGGCCCGGCATGTTCAGCACGACCGCGAGCGGCGCACGCCCTTCGCGGATCACCGTGAAGTGCATCCGGCCGTCGCGCGCGTCGATGTCTTCCGCGCGCACCTGCGCGTCCGGCGACAGGCCGTAGCGCACGACCGGCTTCGAGATGAACGGAATGATCTGCCGCACGTTCGGATCGTCGACGCACACCACCGCGCTGCCGTAGAACGGCAGGCGCTGCGTGAATTCGATGAACGCCTGCTTGAGCCGCGCGAAATCGTGGCCGTAGGTGTCCATGTGGTCGGCGTCGATGTTCGTGATGACTTCGATCACCGGATACAGGTTCAGGAACGACGCATCCGACTCGTCGGCCTCGGCGACGATGAAGTCGCCCGTGCCGAGCCGCGCGTTCGCGCCGGCGCTGATCAGCCGGCCGCCGATCACGAAGGTCGGGTCCAGCCCGCCCGCCGCGAGCACGCTCGCGACGAGGCTCGTCGTCGTGGTCTTGCCGTGCGTGCCGGCGATCGCGATGCCCTGCTTCAGGCGCATCAGCTCCGCCAGCATCACCGCGCGCTGCACGATCGGCACGCCTTGGCGGCGCGCGGCCAGCACTTCCGGGTTGTCCGAGCGCACGGCCGTCGACACGACGACCGCGTTCGCGCCCTCGATGTTCGCCGCATCGTGGCCGATCGCGATCCGCGCGCCCAGCGCCTCGAGGCGATCGGTCACCGCATTGCGCGACAGGTCCGAGCCGCTGACCGCATAGCCGAGGTTGACGAGCACTTCGGCAATGCCGCTCATGCCGGCGCCGCCGATCCCGACGAAATGAATGTGTTTGACGATGTGTTTCATTGCAGTATTTCCAGGTTCGCGCCGGCCGCCTTCGCGCAGACGCGCGCGACTTCGTCGGTGGCCTCGGGCTTCGCGAGCGCGCGCGAACGTTCCGCCATGTCCGCGAGCGACGCCCGCGACTGGCCGCGCAGCCAGTCGGCGAGCAGCTCCGCCGACAGGTCGCGTTGTTGCACCAGCACGGCCGCGCCCGCATCGGCGAGAAACGCGGCGTTGGTCGTCTGGTGATCGTCGACCGCATACGGGAACGGCACGAACAGCGCCGCCACACCCACCGCCGCGATCTCCGACACCGTCATCGCGCCCGATCGGCAGATCACCAGATCCGCCGCCGCATACGCGGCCGCCATGTCGTCGATGAACGGTACGAGCCGCACGTCCTCGCCGGCCGCGAAACCGGCCGCTTCGTAATTCGCCTTCAGTGCCTCGATGTGCTTCACGCCGGCCTGGTGCACGACGCGCGGGCGCTCGCCCGGCGCCAGCAGCGCCAGCGCGCGCGGCACGACTTCGTTCAGCGCGGCCGCCCCGAGGCTGCCGCCGACGACCAGCACGTTCAACGGGCCGCTGCGCGACGCATAGCGTGCCTGGGGCGGTTCCGTGTGCGCCAGTTCCGCGCGAATCGGGTTACCCGTCCATTCCGCGTGCGGCAGCGCGCCGGGGAACGCGACGAGCACGCGCTTCGCGAGTTTCGCGAGCACCTTGTTGGTCAGGCCCGCGATCGAATTCTGTTCATGCAGCACGAGCGGCCGCCCCGACAGCGCGGTCATCACGCCCGCCGGGAACGTGATGTAGCCGCCCATCCCGAGCACGACGTCCGGCCGCACGCGGCGCAGCGCGCCGAGGCTCTGCCAGCATGCGCGCAGCAGGTTGACCGGCAGCGTCAGCTTGGTCTTCAGGCCCTTGCCGCGCAGCCCGCCGAACCGCACGTACTCCATCGGAATGCCGTGCTTCGGCACCAGCGTCGCTTCCATCCCGGCCGGATTGCCGAGCCATACGACGCGCCAGCCCGCCGCTTCCATCCGGTGCGCGACCGCGAGCCCCGGGAACACGTGGCCCCCGGTGCCGCCTGCCATCACCATCAGCGTGCGTTGCGACGCGGTCATACCTTCCCTCCGCGCATCAGCACCCGGTTCTCGTAGTCGACCCGCAGCAGCACCGCGAGCGCGACACAGTTCAGCAGGATGCCGGAGCCGCCGTAGCTCACGAGCGGCAGCGTCAGCCCCTTGGTCGGCAGCAGCCCGAGGTTCACGCCCATGTTGATGAACGTCTGTGCGCCGAACCAGATGCCGATGCCCTTCGCCATCAGGCCCGCGAACGTGCGATCGAGCGCGAGCGCCTGGCGGCCGATTTCGAACGCGCGACGCACGATCCAGTAGAACAGCAGGATCACGACCAGCACGCCGATGAAGCCGAGTTCCTCGCCGATCACCGCGAGGATGAAGTCGGTATGCGCTTCCGGCAGGTAATTCAGTTTCTCCACACTGCCGCCGAGGCCGACGCCGAACCACTCTCCGCGGCCGAACGCGATCAGCGAGTGCGTGAGCTGGTAAGCCTTGCCCTGCGCGTAGCGCTCGTCCCACGGATCGAGATACGCGAAGATCCGCTCGCGACGCCACGGCGACAGCCACACGAGCATCGTGAACGTGCCGACCGCCGTCGCGACGAGGCCGCCGAACAGCTTGCCGTTCACGCCGCCGAGGAACAGCACGCCCATCGCGATCGCGGCGACGACCATGAACGCGCCCATGTCGGGCTCGAGCAGCAGCAGCGCGCCGACCAGGCCGACCGCGAACGCCATCGGCAGGAAGCCCTTCGCGAAGCTCTGCATGTACTCCTGCTTGCGCACCGTATAGTTCGCCGCGTAGATCGTCACCGCGAGCTTCATGATTTCCGACGGCTGCATGTTCGTGATGCCGAGCGGAATCCAGCGGCGCGCACCGTTCACGCCCTTGCCGACGTGCGGGATCAGCACGATCACGAGGCCGACCAGCGCGATCAGGAAAAGATGCGGCGCGTACTTGTCCCAGGTCGACACCGGCACGCGGAACGCGAGCACCGCCGCGATGAACGCGACGGTGAGCGACACGCAGTGGCGCATCAGGAACGCGTAATCGTGATACGACGCGTATTTCGGCGAATCGGGCATCGCGATCGACGCCGAATACACCATCACGACGCCGAGTCCGAGCAGCGCGATCGCGACCCACAGCAGCGAATAGTCGAAATCGAGCATCCGCGAACGGCTCGGGCGCACACCGTTGACGACGCTCGCGAGGCCGCCCGTCGCGGCGCGCGTGGCCGATGCGACGCGGCCGCCCGCGGCATTGCCGCCGGTGTCGCGCCGGTCATTGAAGCGGGAGACGAGGCGATCGGACCAGCTCATGGCGTCGCTCCTTTGTCGATGGCGATTGCGTCGACCGCCGCGCGGAACACTTCCGCGCGATGGGCGTAGTTCCTGAACATGTCGAGGCTCGCGCAGGCAGGCGACAGCAACACCGCATCGCCCGGCTCGGCGAGCTCGGCTGCTGCGTGCACCGCTGCTTCGAGCGTCGCGTGGTCAGCGAGCGGCACGCCCGTTTCGGCGAGCGTGTCGCGGATCACCGGTGCGTCGCGCCCGATCAGCATCACCGCGCGGCACCAGCGCGCGACCGGCGCGACCAGCGGCGCGAAATCCTGCCCCTTGCCGTCGCCGCCCGCGATCAGCACGATCTTCTGCGCGAGCCCGTCGAGCGCGGCTACCGTCGCGCCGACGTTCGTGCCCTTGCTGTCATCCACATAGTCGACGTCGTCGATCGTCGCGATCACTTCGACGCGATGCGCTTCGCCGCGGTATTCGCGCAGCGCGTGCAGCAACGGTGCGGCCGGAAGGTCGATCGCGCGCGCGAGCGCGAACGCGGCCAGCGCGTTCGCCGCGTTGTGCAGCCCACGGACGCGCAGCGCGTCGGCCGGCATCAGGCGCTTTTGCGCGATGTCGGGCGTATGCGCGGCGTCGCGCTTGCGCCGGCGGGTCGTCGTCGCTTCATCCGGCGCGTCGCGATCGACGGCTTCCACCAGCCATGCGATGCCGTTGTCGCGCGACAGCCCGTAGTCGCCGTCCTGCGTCGGCTCGTTCAGGCCGAACGTGACTGTGCGCGGCGCGTCGGCCGTGCCAACCGCGGGAGCGAACTTCATCACGGCTGCGTCGTCGCGGTTCAGCACGCGTGTCGTCGTCGCGCCGAAGATCCGGCCCTTTGCCTGCGCGTATGCGTCGAAGCTGCCGTGCCAGTCGAGATGGTCCTGCGTGATGTTGAGGATCGCGGCCGCGTCGGGCGCAAACGTGCGCGCGGTCTCGAGCTGGAAGCTCGACAGTTCGAGCACCCATACGTCGGGTAGCGCGGTTTCGTCGATCGCGCTCGCGAGCCGGTCGAGCATCGCCGGGCTGATGTTGCCCGCGACCGCGACCTTCTTGCCCGAGCGCTGACACAGCAGGCCCGTGAGGCTCGTTGTCGTGGTCTTGCCGTTGGTGCCGGTAATCGCGAGCACCTTCGGCTGGTAGCCGCTCGTGCCGAGCGCACGCAGCGCCTGCGCGAAGAATTCCAGTTCGCCCCATACCGCGACACCGCGCTCGTTCGCGGCCGCGACCAGCGCCGCGAGCGCCGGCTCCAGCGGCGACAGCCCGGGGCTCAGTCCGACGATCTCGACGCCGCCGTCGAGCAGCGCGGGCGTGAACGCCCCGCCGACGAATTCCGCATCGATGCCTTCGGCCTGCAGCGCGGCAAGGTTCGGCGGCGCCTCGCGGGTATCGGCAATACGCAGCCGGCACCCGTGCCTCGCGCACCATCGCGCGATCGCGAGACCCGATTCCCCGAGCCCCAGTACGAGCACCATCGGCCGTTGCCGATCTCCAAACATCTCGCCAGACATCCTTGTTACCTTTCCTTTACCGCAGCTTGAGGGTGGTCAGACCGAACAGGCACAGCATCAGCGTGATGATCCAGAAACGCACGACCACCTGCGTTTCCTTCCAGCCGGACAGTTCGAAATGGTGATGCAGCGGCGCCATCTTCAGCAGGCGCCGCCCTTCGCCGTAACGCTTCTTCGTGTACTTGAACCACGACACCTGCAGCATCACCGACAGTGTTTCCGCGACGAAGATGCCGCCCATGATGAACAGCACGATTTCCTGGCGCACGATCACCGCGACCGTGCCGAGCGCGCCGCCCAGCGCCAGCGCGCCGACGTCGCCCATGAATACCTGCGCGGGGTGCGTGTTGTACCAGAGGAACGCAAGCCCGGCCCCGCCCATCGCGGAACAGAAGATCAGCAGCTCGCCCGCGCCCGGGATGTGCGGGAACAGCAGGTATTTTGAATAGACCGCGCTGCCCATCACGTACGCGAACACACCGAGCGACGCGCCCACCAGCACGACCGGCATGATCACGAGGCCGTCGAGACCGTCGGTCAGGTTCACCGCGTTGCTCGCGCCGACGATCACGAAGTAGGTCAGCACGATGAAGCCCCACACGCCGAGCGGGTAGCTGATCGACTTCAGGAACGGCAGCATCAGGTCGGCGCGCGCCGGCAGCCCCATCGACAGGCCGCTCCGCACCCACGCCATGAACAGGTCGAACACCCGCACGTTGTTCGCCTCGGACACGCTGAACGCGAGATAAACGGCCGCGAACAGCCCGATCACCGATTGCCAGAAATACTTCTCGCGCGACGACATCCCGCGCGGGTCCTTGTGGACGACCTTGCGGTAATCGTCGACCCAGCCGATCACGCCGAAGCCGAACGTGACGAGCATCACGATCCAGATGAAACGGTTCGTCAGGTCGCCCCACAGCAGCGTCGCGACCGCGATGCCGATCAGGATCAGCACGCCACCCATCGTCGGCGTGCCGGACTTGACGAGGTGGGTCTGCGGGCCATCCTTGCGCACGGCCTGCCCGACCTTCATTTGCGTCAGCTTGCGGATCACCCACGGACCGCACACGAGCCCGATCCCGAGCGCGGTGATGGTGGCCATCACCGCCCGGAACGTGAGGTACGTGAACAAGCGCAAAAAGCTTGCGTCTCCTTGCAGCCATTGCGCCAGCGCCAGCAGCATGCTTCCTTCCTTCTACTCAGTGTGCGGCGGGCACGGTGCCCGCCGCGGGTTGGTTCGTCAGCGCGTCGACCACGCGCTCCATCTTCATGTACCGCGAGCCCTTCACGAGCACCGTCGCCTGCGCGCCGTAACCGGCCGCGAGCAGCGCCGACACGAGCGCGCCGACGTCGTCGAAATGGCGTGCCGTGTCGCCGTAGGCCGTGCACGCGTCGCGCGATGCGTCGCCGAGCGCGAACAGCGCGTCGATCCCGCGTTCGCGCGCGTACGCGCCGATCTCACGATGGAAGGCCGGCCCTTCGTCGCCGACTTCGCCCATGTCGCCGATCACCAGCACGCGCGGCGCCGGATGCGCGGCGAGCACGTCGATCGCGGCACGCATCGAATCGGGGTTCGCGTTGTACGTATCGTCGACGACCGTCGCGCCCGCGAGGCTGCCGATGCTCGCCTGCTTCACCTGCAGCCGGCCCTTGACCGGTTCGAACGATTCGAGGCCCTGCCGGATCGCCGACAGCGCGACGCCGGCGCCGAGCGCCGCGGCCGTCGCGGCCAGCGCGTTCCGCGCGTTGTGCTCGCCGAGCGCGCGCAACCGCACCGTGACGGCGCCGGCCGGCGTGTCGATCGCGAGTTCGCCGCCGTGCATGCGGCCGACGATCTGCGCGTCGTTCTGCCGTTCGGCGTCGTGCAGCGCGAAATCGAGGATGCGGTTGCCGGTCGCCGCGACGCGCCAGATGCCCGCGTACGCGTCGTCGGCCGGGAACACCGCGACGCCGTCCGGCGGCAGCGCGTGAATCACGGCCGCATGTTCGAGCGCGACGGCTTCGACCGTCGCCATGAATTCCTGGTGCTCGCGCTGCGCGTTGTTGACGAGCGCGACCGTCGGCGCGGTGAGGCGTGCGAGGACTTCGGTTTCGCCCGGATGGTTCATGCCGATCTCGATCACCGCGAGACGATGCGCGGCCGACAGGCGCAGCAGCGTCAGCGGCAGGCCGACATCGTTGTTCAGGTTGCCGGCCGTCGCGAGTCGCGCGTCGGCGCCGACCGCCGCCGCGAAGATCGACGCGATCATTTCCTTGACGGTCGTCTTGCCGTTGCTGCCCGTCACCGCGACGAGCGGCAGCGGGAATCGCATCCGCCAGCCGTGCGCGAGCGCGCCGAGCGCGGCACGCGTTTCGCCGCCTTCGATCATCGGCATCGCGACGTCCGCCGGCGCGTGCGCGACGAGCGCCGCGGCAGCGCCGCGCGCGGCGACGTCGCCGAGAAATTCGTGCGCATCGAAACGCTCGCCCTTCAGCGCGACGAACAGGTCACCCGGGCCGACCGTGCGGCTGTCGGTCGACACGCGGTCGAACGTGACGCCCGCGTCGCCGTGGACGGTGGCGCCGGGAATCAGGCGGGCGGCTTCGCCGAGGCTGAGCATCGTCATTCGGCGCCTCCCTTGCCGTGCGTCGCGCGCGCTGCGAGCGCGAGCCGTGCATGATCCTGGTCGGAGAACGTACGCTTCTTGCCCATGATTTCCTGCGTGGCCTCGTGGCCCTTGCCGGCCAGCACGACGACATCCTCGCGTGCGGCGCCCCGCACGGCCTGCAGGATCGCGCTGGCGCGATCCTCGATACGGCGTGCGCGATCAGGCGCGGTCATGCCCGCGACGACCTGGTCGATGATGTGCTGCGGATCTTCGCTGCGCGGGTTGTCGCTCGTGACGACGACTTCGTCGGCGAGCCGCTCCGCGATCGCGCCCATCAGCGGACGCTTCGTCGCATCGCGATCGCCGCCGCAGCCGAACATGCAGACGAGCCGGCCGCCGCGCGCCGCGGCGATCGGGCGCAGCGCGTCGAGCGTCTTTTCGAGCGCGTCGGGCGTGTGCGCGTAGTCGATCACGACGAGCGGCTCGTCGTTCTGCAACCGGCCGCCGAGCCGCTGCATCCGGCCGTTGACCGACTCGAGCCGCTCGATCTCGGCGAGTGCCGCGTCGAACGGCACGTCGGCCGCGAGCAGCGCGCCGAGCACCGCGAGCAGGTTGCTGACGTTGAACGTGCCGAGCGTGCCGACCTCGACGTTCGCGTCGCCCCACGACGAACGCAGGCGGAATGCGGTACCCGTCGCGGTGGCGCGCACGTCGAGCGCGACCAGTTCGCGATCGGCGTCGGGCGCCGGTGCATCGCCGATCCCGTACGCGATCGTGCGCACGCGACCGGCCAGCTTCTCCAGCAGGCGGCGGCCCGCCGCATCGTCGCGGTTGATCACCGCCGCGCGCAGGCCGCGCCACGCGAACAGCTTCGCCTTCGCGGCCTCGTACGCATCGAACGTGCCGTGATAGTCGAGGTGATCCTGCGTGAGGTTCGTAAACACCGCGACGTCGAACGCCGTCCCGTTCGCGCGGCCCTGATGCAGCGCGTGCGACGACACCTCCATCGCCACGGCCTGCGCACCCGCGTCGCGCAATTGCGCGAGGCTGCGCTGAAGTTGCGGCGCGTCGGGCGTCGTGAAGCCGGTCGGCACGAGCTGACCGGGCATCCCGGTGCCGAGCGTGCCGATCACCGCGCACGGCTGGTGCAGTGCCGTCAGCGCGGTGGCGATCCATTGCGTGCACGACGTCTTGCCGTTCGTGCCCGTGACACCGACCGCCAGCAGGCTGTCGCTCGGGTCGCCGTACCAGCCGCTGGCGATCTCGCCGGCGAGCTGGTCGAGCGCCGGCACCGCCAGCGCGACGGGTACGGCCGGCGCGGCCGGTGCGTGGGCCAGCCCTTCCGGCTGATACAGCACGGCGGCCGCGCCGCGTGCGACGGCATCCGCCATGAAAGCGCGGTTATCTGCCCCGTCGACCGCATACGCGACGAACACGTCGCCAGCCTCGAGGCTGCGCGTGTCGGCATGCAGTTGCGCCGTGGGGGCCACATGCTGACGCAGCCACGCAAGCGCGGCTGCGATCTGCTGATGCGCCGGATGGGAACTGCGGGCGGCGCTCATCGAACAACTCCTGGTGAATTACGCGTCGTGCTGGACACGATCATATGCTTCGCGCCGCCATTCGTAGCCAGCTTTTGCGGGCCCTTTGCGGCAGCGGAGTCCGGCGAATCGTCGGACACCACGAGCTGCTTGATCGGCATGTTCGGCGGAACGTTCAACGCACGCATCGTGTCGCCGGCGATCGCCGAGAATACGGGGCCGGACACCTGGCCGCCGAAGTGGCTGCCGGCAGTCGGTTCGTCGACCGACACCGCGATCACGACACGCGGATTCGGCATCGGCGCCATCCCGACGAACGACGCGCGGTACTTGCGCGTGTAGCCGTGCCCTTCATGTTTGTACGCGGTACCGCTCTTGCCGCCGACGCGATAGCCCGGCACGGCCGCATCCGGCGACGTGCCGCCCGGGGCAACCACCGTCTCCAGCATCGAGCGCACTTCGCGCGCGGTGGTCGGATTGAACACCTGCGTGCCCGCGACCGGCTGATTGGGGTCGGTCTTGAAAATGGTCACGGGCATCAGCTCGCCGTCGTGCGCGATCGCCGTGTACGCCCGCGCGAGCTGAAACAGCGACACGGACAGGCCGTAGCCGTACGACATCGTCGCCTGCTCGATGCGGCGCCAGCTCTTCCACGGACGCAGGCGGCCGGCCACCGCGCCCGGGAAGCCGACCTTCGGCGCCTGGCCGAGGCCGATGCTCGTATACATATTCCACATTTCCTCGGGCCGCATCGTCATCGCGATCTTCGTCGCGCCGATGTTGCTCGACTTCTGGATCACGCCGCCGACCGTCAGCGTGCCGAAACCCGCGTCGTCGGTGATCGGCGCGCCGTCGAGCACGAAATGCCCGTTGCCCGTCTCAACGAGCGTATTCGGCGTCACGCGGTGCAGGTCGAGCGCGAGCGACACCGTGAACGGCTTCATGATCGAGCCCGGCTCGAACACGTCGGTCATGATCCGGTTGCGCAACTGCTCGCCCGTCATGCGCGAGCGGTCGTTCGGGTTGTACGTCGGGTAGTTGACGAGCGCGAGCACTTCGCCGGTACGCACGTCGACGACCATCGCCGCGCCGGCCTTCGCCTTGAACTTCTCGACGGCGGCCTTCAGGTTCGCGTACGCGATGTACTGAATCTTGCTGTCGATCGACAGGTCGACGTCGGTGCCGTTGTGCGGCGGAATCTGCTCGGCGACATCCTCGATGATGTGCCCCATCCGGTCCTTGATCACGCGGCGCATGCCCGACGTGCCGGACAGCATCTTCTGGTCGCCCAGTTCGACGCCTTCCTGGCCCTCGTCCTCGACGTTCGTGAAGCCGATCAGGTGGGCGGTGATCTCGCCTTCCGGGTAGAAGCGCTTGTATTCGTTGCGCTGATAGATGCCGGGAATGTCGAGCGCGGCGACCTTGTCCGCGACGTCGATCGGCACCTGGCGCTTCACGTAGACGAAACCCTTGTCTTCCGACAGCTTCACGCGCAACTCCTTCGACGTCATGCCGAGGAGCTTGCCGAGCTGATTGACCTTGTCCGCGTCGAGATCGTCCGGCACCGCGTCGGGAATCGCCCAGATCGCGCGCACCGGCAGGCTCGTCGCGAGCACGAGCCCGTTACGATCGAGGATCTTGCCGCGCGTCGCGGGCAGTTCGATCGTGCGCTGGTAGCGGCTTTCGCCCTGCTTCTGATAGAACGCGTTGCCGGGCCCCTGGATCCAGAACGCCCGTGCGGCCAGCGCGACGAACGCCATGAACAGCAGGAACACGACGAGCTTCGAGCGCCACATCGGCAAATGAACGCCCAGCACGGGGCTCGACGAGAACTTCACGTTCTGGCGCTTCGGGGACGGCTTCATCGCGCGCGCCCCTTGCCCTTGCCGGCCGTGTCGGCCGACGCCGGGATCGGCGCGTCGATCGCCTTCGCGGCGCCCGCCGGCAGCGTCAGGTATTGCGTGCGGCCGGTCGAGATCGGCTGCATTTTCAGCGAATCGTTCGCGAGCTGCTCGATGCGCGACGTCTTCGACAGCGCGCTCTGCTGATATTGAAGCTGCGCGTAGTCCTGCTGGAGCTGACGCTCCTGCGACTGCGCACGCTGCAGCTGGATGAAGATCTGGCGTTGCTGGTTCGTCGAGTTGACGACCGACAGCGCGCAACCCATCACGATGATCAGCAGGAAGATATTGAGGCGGCTCATGGCGTGACGCGCTCCGCGATGCGCATCACGGCCGAGCGGGCGCGCGGATTCGCGGCGACTTCCGCTTCGCTCGGAAACTGGCGGCTGATGATCTTGAGCGGCGGGCTCGGGAGATCGACGGCGCGGATCGGCAAGCGACGATCGACCGCAGGCGCACTCGCGTGCGCCTGCATGAATCGCTTGACGATCCGGTCCTCGAGTGAATGAAAGCTGATGACCACCAGCCGCCCCCCTTGCTCCAGCAACGACAGTGCCGCGTCTAGTACGACTTGCAGGTCCGCAAGCTCTTGATTGACGTGAATCCGTATAGCCTGAAAGGTGCGGGTTGCCGGATCCTTGCCCTTCTCACGGGTTTTGACGACGTGACCCACGATTTGGGCAAGCTCGCCCGTGGTGTCGAGAGGCCCAAGACGGTCGGACTCTGCCCGGCGAGCAACAAGCGCCTTTGCAATCTGAAAAGCAAACCGTTCTTCCCCATAATCCCGTATCACCTCCGTCAATTCCTGCACCGAAGCCCGCGCGAGCCATTCGGCCGCCGACTCGCCACGCGTCGGATCCATTCGCATGTCCAGCGGACCATCGGCGCGGAAACTGAAGCCGCGCGCCGGATCGTCCACCTGCGGCGAGGACACGCCCAGGTCCAGCAACACCCCCGACACTTTCTCGACGCCGCGCGCCGCAAGCGCGTCGCGCATCGATGCAAAGCTGTCATGCACGATCGAGAAGCGCGCATCCTCGATGCCCTGCGCCGTCTCGATCGCCCTCGGATCCTTGTCGAACGCGATCAGCCGCCCGGCCGACGCCAGCCGCGCGAGCACCGCGCGGCTATGGCCGCCGCGCCCGAACGTGCCGTCGACATACACGCCGTCCGGCCGCGTCACGAGCGACTCGACCGCTTCATCCAACAGCACCGTCCGATGCCGCAATTCATTTCCCATCGCGGGCGTCTCCGTCACCGCAATCAGAACGTGAAATTCTTCAGCGCGTCGGGCATGCCCTGCGCCATCGCTGCCTGCTCCTTCGCGTTGTAGGTCTGCGAATCCCACAGCTCGAAGTGACTACCCATTCCCAACAACATGACTTCCTTTTCCAGTCCGGCTGCCATGCGCAGCTCGGGCGATACAAGAATCCGGCCCGCGCTGTCGAGATCGACGTCCATCGCATTGCCGAGAAAAATTCGCCGCCACCAGTGCGCGTCCATCGGCAGCGCGGCGATCTTGGCGCGGAACACTTCCCATTCGGGGCGCGGAAACAGCAACAGGCAGCCGTCCGGGTGCTTGGTCACAGTCACCCGTCCTTCTGCCTGTCCTTGCAGCGCTTCGCGATAGCGAGACGGCACCGACATCCGCCCTTTCGCATCGAGCGTCAGCGCCGACGCCCCTTGGAACACTTTCCGCTCTCCCGTTCAGGGCACCGAAGCACCCGCTCAATGCTGAGAATTTAGCCGGAACAGCCTGCTAAATCACACAAAAATACACTTTCTCACACTGTCTCCCACTTTAGAGGAAGGGTGTGGCACGGTCAAGGGAGCGGCCCGCTTTTTTGACGAATTTTGTTAGTTAGAACAAGGACTTACGCGCACATGCTCATGCGCCCCCTCATTCCAAAAACCGTTATAAATGAATGAGCTAGTGCAACTTGTGAAGGTGATACGTGAGAAAGACGGGCCAGACGGGCGTGCGGACGGGGCTTTCGGGGGCGGGAAAACGAGGAG
>NZ_JACFYV010000123.1:0-19801 GCF_016759955.1 Burkholderia sp. KCJ3K979 | reverse complement strand
GGGGGTTGGTGTGAGAATTTTTAAAAGAGATTTATCGTTTAAATTTGGGTTGACTTTTATGATTGCAGTGGGCGTCGTGTCAGTTGCTTCTACTGAAATTTATGCAAATGAGCTCTCAATAGATAAGGCGGGAAAAATCCGTGATTGTAGCGGTTCTTCAGTTTGCAAAGACATAGAGCCGACCGACGATCTTAAGAAGGCCATTGACGACGGTTACGAGAATTTGGCTGTTGTTGATATTTATAAGGATGGAAATAGGGAAATTGCTGCCACGAGTGGTGGGGGCGATAGCTGCTCGAAATTTTTTTCATATGACCATGCGTCGCGCAGATTTTCTGCCTTGAAATTCTCGGATCGAGATATATGTAATTTTAGAATCGACGGAGATAGTTTGATTAGTTCGTATCGGCTTGATGCGAAACAATATGAAGATATTTATAAGATAAAAAATGGAAAATATCAAATTGCAATAAGTGATGCGTGTGTTGGGTGCGATGAGATTTCTCGTTCTGTGTACGTGGACGGGAGGGTTTCCGAAAAATTAATCGTTACCAATCAACGGAATTATGCGCAACGTGCGCCGGTAACTACGGCGGTAGCCGTGAATAAGGCAAGGTTGTACGACGATCATTCCGATTCTTCGGCGACGAAAATGTATTTGCTGAAAGGAGATAAAGTTCAGCTTGTTGAGTTTAATAGCGAAAACGGTCTTTGGTATCTTGTCAAATATCTTTCGCGGCGGCGTGGTGTCATACTTAAGTGGGTCAAGTGCGAGGATTTGACTATATGCAAATGACTTGGGAAATTTAATTGGATGGGTGATGTGGGCGGGGAGAATTCACGTGATTAATGTGATTAGAATTGGCGACGCCACTGATCACGGCGGCAACGTCGAAACGGGCTCGTCGTCGATGAAATTCGATGGCCGCTACGTCGCACGCAAAGGCGACCGCGTATCGTGTCCGCAGCATCCCGACGTGTCGCCGAACATCATCGAGGAAGGCGACGAATCGATGAAGGACAACGGCATTCCGATTGCGCGGCACGGCCATCGTGCTACATGCGGTTGTCACCTAATTTCGAGCCTCGTGTAACGCTACAACAGCGGCGCGATGCCCGGCCGCATCGGGCACCGCACGATCAGGGAACCGTCGTTCTTCGACAGCACGACGAGTTGCGTAAAGCTGTTGGCGGGCGCGTAGCGCGACAGGTAGAGGTCGAGCTGAAGGATCAGTGCGCCCATGCTGTTTTCAATGAACGCGTTCTCGTCCGCTGCCATCACGATTTCGAAGCCTCTCACAAGGGCTGAATGAGGCTTGATCGCCAGCAATCGTTCGACAACGCTCCGCTTGACGAACGAAATCGCACCGACGTGTTCGGCGCGTCGGTCTTTCGGCGCAAGCTGGCGCATGAGCTTCACGAAGTCCGGCCACCCCTCACGCGTCAACTGCGTCAGGTTGGCCGTCGTCAGCGCAATCACGCGCCACTGCGCTTCCGCCTCACGGGACGCGCTATAGGTCGGTGTCGGCTGTTTCAACAGCGTAATCCTGCAAGGCACTTGATCGTTTTCGTTTTTGAGGTCGCCATTGGGCGAGCCGATCCGCATCCGCGAGGGCCAGTCGCGGTTTGTGCACGTGAGGTCAGCGCTCAATTGCAGCGGCATCTTCGCCGCCGCCGTCCCGTCCGCACGTAACAGTACGAGCAACGTTTCACATCCGGGACGATGGGTTGCCGCGTAGGGATCGTGACGCGCGAGCCAGAACCGTTCGCCGGTTCCCGCTTTCCACGCGTTCAGCGGCGGAATGTCGGTCCCGTCTGACGGGTCGCGAACCGCATCAATCGAATAGATGCCACGCATGGCCGGCCGGTTCGGCTTCGGTACAAGGGGGTAGTCCGCGACGATTTCGCCGCGCGACGACTTGACGCCCGCTTGCGCAAACAGGTTCACGATTGGCGTGCAGAACAACCGGAGGTTGTCCGCCGATAGCGGCGCGAGCGCCTGCGCGATGCGCGAATCGGCGTGCACGCCGTCAATTGCGAGATGGAGGGTGATGCGCCGCGCACGGTCCATTTGGGCGGGCTGAAGACATCGGTGTAAATGAACGTCAAGGAAATCGAACTTGTCTGGAAATCCGACGTGTTCGAGCAGCGGTTGAATGAGCGGTGAGGTTTGAGGCGGCGGCAGCAGCATGTCGGCCGGGCCGAACCCGACTGGTTTGACTGGTATCCCCGCAATTGGCATCCACCGTCCGCTGTCGTCCGCTTCAATAAATGTGCTCCGGACACGCAGCAGGACCGTATCCAGCAGCGCCACGACGCTTTGGCGCGCGCCGGTAAGGTGGATGCGCAGCACGTCGGGCGAAACCGCCCCGAGCGGGGCGGCGGCCGACTCGATGGCGATAGAAATGATGCTGGTTGTGTTCGGCGGCAAGGCCACGTGTGCCGGTGCGACGATGCTGCGGGAGAATCGAGCACTTGCGATGCGGATCGGCGCAAGCGTGACGTCATAGGCGGTTCGAAAGCGCACTTCGCCGCCGCGCGACGTGAGTTCCATCCCACGCGGCAAGACGACCGGTTTGTCGGGCAAATCCTTGGTCGGATCGAGACGAGCTATCGAGCATGCCGGGAACGGTCGCAGATAGTGCGGGTGCAGGACGTGAAGCAGCGCTTCGGTGAACATCGGTGCGCCATCGTCCAGGCTGGCCCGGATTTCGGCCGCGATCAGCGCGAACGCCTGCATCATTCGCTGGACGTGTGGGTCGTCCGTCTGTCCGCCTGTAAAGTTCAGGCGGGCGGCTATTCGTGGATACTTGTTGGAGAAAGTTGCGAACTGATCCTCCAGCTTCGTCAGTTCCTGTTCATAGTAGCCGCGCAACTTGTCGTGCATATCCAACGTCGTCAGGCCTCTGCAGGTCACGACGTGCGTCGTATTGTCCAACGGTCATCGTAGTCGAATCTTCATTCTGCGAGTTCCCGCTGCCCAATAGTCCGACGCCAAAATATGAGTCTGATGCGATTACGGCAACTGCACGACGGTGGGAAAAAGCCGCTTACGTTCACATGCAATTGATAGTCAGTAACCGATATCGATGGATTTTTGCGTCAGCCGAGGTTTCCTTAATCTCTGTGTGAATATGTTTCGCAGTGTGAACTTCGAGGGACGGCTCGTCGAGGTAAAGTCGGGACGGTAGCCGCTGCCGCGGAAAGACCCCGTCCGGAACCGGCGGGGCCGGTGAGGCATCTTGCTGAAAGGCGTCGAGGATCTAGGCGGCGACGATGCGTCGCACGACTCGTCGGGACACGCGATGATATGCGTGTTCGGCGCTGAACCTATTGCAGCGCGCGCTCCCGCACACCGCAGTCCGATCGGCGCCCTGCATCAAAACACGCACGCCTCGGTCGTCGTCAGCGTCGCAAACGGCCCGCCCAGCGTCGCATTATGATGCGCGACGATCCGCTCGGCCGGCAGCGCGAGCGTCTCCATGCAGGTATGCGCATCGGCCACGAGCACCGCGCGAAAGCCGAGATCGCCGGCCGCACGGCACGTCGTATCGACGCAGTACTGCGTCTTCATCCCCGCAATCACGATCTCGCCGATACCGGCTGCATGCAACCACTCGGCGAGTCGCGTGCCCGCGAAGCAGTTCGGCCGCGTCTTGTCGAACACGATGTCGCGAGCGGTATCGATCGCAAGCTCCGGCAGCAGCGCGGCCAGCGGCGCGTCGGGCGCGATCGGCGAGCCGGCCGGGCCGGTGTGACGCACGGCGAACACGGGCGCACCGCTCTCATGCGCGCGGCAAATCAGCCGATTGATGTTGGCCAGCACACGTTCGCCGTCATGCGGACGATCATCGCCATGAAACAACCCGATCTGCATGTCGATCACGAGCAGCGCTCGTTTCGGGGAAGGGGCTTCGGACATTGCGTTTCTCCTGAGTGGCCGATGCAGACGGAGAAACGACGAGACCCCGTCCGGAACCGGCGGGGCCTGTGGGAATCGGTGACGCTACGATCCTGCGCGCACTCGCCGCACGGGCCCGCCGAAGGCGGTCGTGCGCGTGGTCGTCGAAAGGGTGATCGTGGCGTTGTGCATGGATCGATGATGCCCGATGCGTGCGCGTGACATCAATCACGCTTCACGTGTCGCGCATCGCCCGCCGCTCAATCCAGCAGCTTCCCGGCCTTCTCGTCCATGCACCGAATCGCAAGCAGCGTCATCGCACCACACCCGATCGCATACCATGCCGGCGCATTCGGATTCCCGGTTGCCGCGATCAACCACGTGACGAAGAACTGCGCGAAGCCGCCGAAGATCGCGACGCCGACGCTATACACGAGCGCACCGCCGGTCGCACGCACGGCCCGCGGAAACAACTCGCCAAGCATCGCGCCGGTCGCACCGATGTTGATCGCATGCACGATCGACAGCGCGGCGACGATCGACAGCAGCGACGCGGCGCCCGGCCAGCGGTTCAGCGCGATGAACGCCGGATAGATCGCGGCCATCAGCACGATGCGCGTCCACCAGACGATCCGGTTGCGCCCGAACACGTCGGACAGGTGGCCGCCGATCGGCGTCACGAGCATCAGGATCGCCCCGGCGACGCAGCCCGCCGTCATCGACAGCCAGGTCGGCAGGTGCAGCACCTGCACGCCGTAGATCGCCATGTAGAACACGATGATGTAATGGATCGACGTGCCGCCGATCGTCACGCCGAGGCCCGCGAACACGGCCTTGCCGTGATGGCGCAGTACGTCGGCGAGCGGCAGCGATGCGACCGGCTCGTCGTGCCCGGTGGCGGGCGAGGGCACCGCCGCAGGCACTTCCTCGACGGTGCGGCGCAGCCAGTAGCCGAGCGGCACGAACAGCGTGCCGATGATGAACGGCACGCGCCAGCCCCAGCTTTCGAGTTGCGCGGCACTCAGCGTCGACGTCAACGCCACGCCGGTGAGCGCGCCCGCGAGCGCGGCGAGCCCCTGGCTCGAGAACTGGAACGACGCATAGAAGCCGCGCCGATGCTGCGGCGCCTGTTCGAGCAGCAGCGTCGTCGATGCGCCGACTTCGCCGCCCGACGCGAACCCCTGCAGCAGCCGTGCGAGCACGAGCAGCAGCGGCGCGGCGATGCCGATCTGCGCGAAGGTCGGCGCGACCGCGATCGTCGCGGTGCCGAGCGCCATCAGCAGCAGCGTGAGGATCATCGCCTTCTTGCGGCCGGCGCGGTCCGCATACATCCCGATCACGAGCCCGCCGAGCGGACGCGTGACGAAGCCGACCCCAAAGCTCGCGACCGCGAGCATCAACTGCCCGAACGACGAATGCACGGGAAAGAACAGCTTGCCGATCAGGAGCGCGAAGAAGCTGTAGACCGTGAAGTCGTAGAACTCGAGCGCGTTGCCGACGGCGGCGGCCGCGATCAGCCGGCGCTTCTTCGCGGCGGCGCGGGCATCGACCGGCGTGCCGGCAAACGGAAGGGCGGACGTTTCCATGGGGTTCCCCCGGGTTGGACGCGAACTGCGTGGTGAAGGGCCGTCAGGCCGCGAGCCAGGCTTCGGCGACGCGAACCCAGTAGCTCGCGCCGATCGCGAGGATGTCGTCGTTGAAGTCGTAGCCGGGGTTGTGCACCATGCAGCCGCCCTTGCTGCCGATCCCGTTGCCGATGAACGCGTAGCAGCCGGGGCGCGCTTCGAGCATGAACGCGAAATCCTCGCTGCCCATCAACGGCGCGGCGTCGGTTTCGACGCGTTCCGCGCCGAGCATCTGCCGCGCGATGTCGGCCGCAAACGCGGTCGGTTCCGCGTGATTGACGAGCACCGGGTAGCCGTAGTCGTAGTCGACTTCCGCGGTGACGCCGAAACTTTCCGCCTGGCCTTTCGCGAGCGCTTCGATGCGGCGCGCGAGCAGCGCGCGCACGTCGGCGTTCAGCGCGCGCACCGACAGTTTCATCACGACGGTTTCGGGAATGATGTTGAAGGTTTCGCCGGCCTGTACGCTGCCGACCGTGATCACCGCCGCATGCTGCGCGTCGACCTCGCGCGCGACGATCGTCTGCAGCGCGACCATGATGCTGCCCGCGGCGGACATCGGATCGCGCGCGAAATGCGGCATCGCGCCGTGACCGCCGACGCCGCGCAGCGTGATCGTCACGCGGTCGGCCGACGCCATCGCGGCGCCGGTGCGGAACGCCATGTCGCCGGCCGCGCGACCCGGCATGTTGTGAATCGCGAAGATCGCGTCGCACGGGAAACGGTCGAACAGGCCGTCGTCCATCATCGCCTTCGCGCCGCCGAAGTTTTCCTCGGCCGGCTGGAAGATCAGGTTCAGCGTGCCGGAGAACCGACGCGTCGCCGCGAGATGGCGCGCCGCGCACAGCAGCATCGCGGTGTGTCCGTCATGGCCGCATGCGTGCATCTTGTTCGCGTGGCGGCTCGCGTACGGCAGGCCCGTGGTTTCCGCGAGTGGCAGCGCGTCCATGTCGGCGCGCAGCCCGACCGTGCGCATGCCTTGCCCTTCGCGCAGCACGCCGACCACGCCCGTCTTGCCGATGTCGCGATGCACGTCGTAACCCCAACCGGTGAGCAACTCGGCGACGAGGTCGCTCGTGAGCGTCTCTTCGAATGCGAGTTCGGGATGGGCGTGGATGCGGCGGCGCACCTCGACGAGCTCGGGGGCGATCGCGGCGATGCCGGGGATGACGGGGTTCACGGCTTGCAGCATGGTGTCTCCTGTGGGGCGGGTGGAGCGTTTGACGCGCATATGACGACCAAGCATATAAATTTCTTTTGGGTACCAGAAGCTGCTAAATTGCTTTGGTGCACACCGTCGGTTGTCGCTCGGGAATACCCTGAGCCACTGCGTCGCGCCGCGCACAGGGTTTCCACGAATCACGCATTGCCCCATGAAATACCATCAGCTGAAAGCGTTCGTCACCGCCGCCGAGGAGGGCAGCATTCGCGCGGCCGCGCGGCGCCTGAACGTGTCGCCGGCCGCGCTGACGAAGGCGGTCAAGGAGCTGGAGATCGCGCTCGGCGTATCGCTCGTCGTGCGTACCGCGCGCGGTGTGCAGCTCACGGCGTTCGGCCAGCAACTGCAGGTGCGCGCGCGGCTGATCGTCGCCGAAATGCAGCGCGCCCGCGACGACATCGAGCAGGCGCAGGGCGCAATGACGGGTTCCGTCGCGGCGGCGATCACGCCCGCGGCGGCGGTGACGATCCTGCCTGACGCATTTCGCGCATTCCGGCGCCGCTATCCGGTCGCGCGCGTCAATCTGGCCGAAGGGTTTCCGGGCGTCGCGCTGCCGCGCCTGCACGACGGTTCGCTCGATTTCGCGGTGGCCGTCGTCGTGCCCGAACTGCTCGCCGCCGAGTTCGATCATGCGGAGCTCTACGCGAGCCGCTCGCTGATCGTCGCGCGCAAAGGGCATCCGCTCGCGTCGGCCACGTCGCTCGCCGATCTCGTCGAGGCCGACTGGTTGATGAATCCGTCGCCGGAAAGCTCCACGCAGGTGCTGTTCAACTCGTTCGTCGCGTACGGGCTGCCGGTGCCCGCGCGTGTCGTCGAATGCCCGAGCTTCGGTCTTGCGCACAGCCTGATGACCGGTTGCGACCTGATCGCATCGATGCCCGAGCAATTGCTGCAAGGCGAGTGGGCGCGCGATCAGCTCGCGGTGCTGCCGATTCGCGAGCGCTTGCCTGCCGTATCGGTGCAGGTCGTTACGCGCCGCGACAGCCCGCTGACGCCGGCCGCGGCGATGCTGCTCGATTGCCTGCGAGATTCCGCGCGACGCAAGGGGCTGCGATGAGCACATGCCCTGCGCGGATCGCGTAGTGATCCTGATGATTGCGTGCCGGGCAGGCACTGGCCGCGTGCCATTGCGGCGCGCGTCGCGCAAGCCGGTATCATAGCGGCCGGCCCGCCGCTCCGGCCGGCCTCCTACTCCATCGCCATCAAGCATCCAGCAATCAGAGGCATCACATGACCAGTGCAACCCAATTCGACAACGTATCGGTCGTCAAGCGCGCGAACGTCTATTTCGACGGCAAGTGCGTGTCGCATACCGTGCTCTTCCCGGACGGCACGCGCAAGACGCTCGGCGTGATCCTGCCGTGCGCGCTCAACTTCGGCACGGATGCGCCCGAATTGATGGAAGTGCAGGCCGGCAAGTGCCGCGTGAAGCTCGACGGCAACAGCGAATGGCAGACCTACGGCGCCGGCGAATCGTTCTCGGTGCCGGGCAAGAGCCGTTTCGACATCGAAGTGCTCGAAACGCTCGATTACGTCTGCAGCTACCTGTAAGACCCGCGCCCTGCGCGCGCGGTAAAGAAAAAGCCCCGCCGAAGCGGGGCTCGTCGCAAGCGGATGGCGCAAGGCCATCCGAAGCGCCTGTTCTCGTTACATCGTTACAGGCAGGCGTTGATGTCGCCGGCGGACGCTGCATCGCCGCGCACGCCGACCCAGGTCTTCGCACCGGGCTTCCACGACGGACGAACCATCGCGGCCGCGCCGTTCGGCGGCTGCTGGCCCGGCGCGTACACGTCGGTCGCGAGGCCGTTGGCCAGCACGTTCTGCGAGATCACCTGTTGTTGCGACTTGTCGGCCCAGGTCTTGGCGATGCACGCCGAGACATCGGGCGCGTCTTTCTGGCTTTGTCCCACGTTCTGCACGGCAGGTTCAGCGGCATGAGCAGAAATTGCCACGGTCAATGCGATGAGCGGTAAGTATTTCACGTTCACGTTATCTCCCTCGAGTCGTGATTGATTGAGTGGGATGCGCAGCAGTGCTGCGTGCAAGTGAGATCGCATCGGGCAGGCACGGTTCCGGTCATTCCGAAACAAGTTGTTAACGCGCTTGCCAAATGGCGGCTCGGATGCTGCGCATGTTGCTGCGGCGCGGCATGCGTACGGCTCGACGTCATGCGGCGCGCGGTCGGTGCGCTGCCCGGTCGTGGTGTGGTGAGTGAATGGTCGCGGCGGGCGGCATGTGCGTGCATGCCGCGCCGCGACTCTTTATTTGATGGCGAAGTGGAATGGCTGATGAATGGCCCCGTCGCATGAGCACCATGATGACAAACTTTCGTCTGGCGAATTGTTAACCAACTTTAAACGAAGGACAGCGGCGGGAGGCGATGCGGCACGCGACGGGCGCGCGGCATCGTGCAGCGAGGAGAGGTGGGGAAGCGATGCGCGGCGGGGCGCCGCGCACGCGGGCGTGTCAGCCGGCCTTGCGCGAACCGAAGTCGCGCAGGTTGACCGGGACGACCGGACGGAAGCGCTCGCGCTTGTGTTCGTCGTCGAAGTGCTGGAGCGCCGGCTTGATCAGGTCGCTGCGCGACACGATGCCCGTGATGCGCAGCGATTGCTCGTCGGCGACCACCGGCAGGCGTTCGAGGCCGAGCATCGCGAGGCGCGACGCGACGACACGGCAGGTTTCGTGCGCCAGCGCGACGGCCGGTGCGCGGTTGGCGAACGTGGCCGAGATCGGTGTGTCGGCGCGGGCCCGCGCGCGCTGGGCATCGAGCGTTGCACGGTCGACCAGGCCGAGCAGGCGGCCGTTCTGCACGACCGGGTACGCGCGGTGCGTCTGCGTCGCGCCGAAGTACTGCGTCTCGACGGTGTCGAGCGTCGCCGCGCCGTCGATCACGACGAGCCGATCGGCCGACGTCATCACTTCGCTGATGTCGTGCCGCTCGAGCGGATCGACGCCGTATTCGCGATAGATGTGATAGCCGCGGCGCGCGATCTTTTCCGTCATGATCGAGCGCTTCATCACGACGGTCGCGAAGCCGTGCGCGACGAGCGTCGCGGCGAGCAGCGGCAGCAGCGCATTGGCGTCGTGCGTGAGGCCGAACGCGAACACGATCGCGGTGAGCGGGGCGCCGAGCGTCGCGCCGAGCGTCGCGGCCATGCACACGAGCGGCCACAGCGCCGGATCGCCGCCCGGCAGCACCGGCGACAGCACGGTGCCGAGGCCGGCGCCGAGCATCAGCAACGGAGCGAGCACCCCGCCCGAGGTGCCGGAGCCGAGCGCGATCACCCACATCACGGCTTTCACGACCAGCAGTGCGAGCGCGATCTTCAGCGCGATGTGCTGGTGCAGCAGGTCGCCGATCACGTCGTAGCCGACCCCGAGCGCGCGCGGTTCGAGCCAGCCGCCGATGCCGATCACGATCGCGCCGAGCGCCGGCCACCACATCCAGTGCACGGGCAGTTTCGCGAAGGTGTCTTCTACGCGGTAGAGCGCCGCCGACAGGCCGCACGCGAGCATGCCGGACAGCAGGCCGGCGACGATGCACGACAGCAGCGCGACGGGCGTCGGCGCGGCGGTCGTCAGCGGAAACAGCGGATCGACGCCGAAGAACACCGCGCGTGCGAAGCCCGCCACCGCGCATGCCAGCGCGACCGGCAGGAAACTGCGCGGACGCCATTCGAACAGCAGCAGCTCGACCGCGAGCAGCACGGCGGCCACCGGCGTGCCGAACACGGCCGTCATGCCGGCGGCCGCGCCGGCGACGAGCAGCGTCTTGCGTTCGGCGGCGGTCACGTGCACGCATTGCGCGATCAGCGAACCGAGCGCGCCGCCCGTCATGATGATCGGGCCTTCGGCGCCGAACGGGCCGCCGCTGCCGATCACGACGCCGGACGACAGCGGCTTGAGGATCGCGACCTTCGGCGACATGCGGCTCTTGCCGAACAGGATCGCCTCGATCGCTTCCGGAATGCCGTGGCCGCGGATCTTCTCCGAGCCGAAACGCGCCATCAAGCCGACGATGAGCCCGCCGATCACCGGGACCGCGATCACCCATGCGCCCAGCGTGTTGGTCGCGGGCGAATGCTCGGCGAACGAGAACTGCCGGAAGAAGAACAGGTTCGTGAACAGGTGGATCAGGCTCAACAGCACGAACGCGGCAAGCGTGCTGAGCAGGCCGATCCCGGCGGCCAGCAACGCGATCCGGGGCAAGCGTGCGTTGGTCGAGAAATCGCGTTTGTGTGGGGCGTTCATCGGAGTGGGAGTGAGAGTGGCAAGGGCAAGGGTCAGGAATCGATCTGGGGAACCTGGAACGCGCCCTTGAGCGACTTCAGCTCGGCGCGATGCATGGCTGCGAGACGGGCGAGCAGCGTTTCGCCGGCCGGTTCGAGGTGGACTTCGACCTGACGGCGGTCGGCTTCGCTCGGCTTGCGCTTCACGAGCCCGAGCGCTTCGCAGCGCGTCACCAGCGCCACGACGCCGTGGTGCTGCGCCTGCAGGCGTTCCGCGAGCTCGCCGATGGTCGCCCATTCGCGATGCGGATAGCCCTTGATGTGCAGCAGCAGCAGGTATTGCAGCGGCGTCACGCCTTCGCTTTGCGCGGCGCGTTCGGAGAAGCGCTCGAAGCGGCGCATCTGGTAGCGGAACTCGGACAGTTGCTGAAAATCGCTTTTCGCCAGCGCGCGTCGGGTATCGGTCATCGAGGTCGGGCAGTCGGTTACGGTGGCGATTAATATATCACAACATGATATAAATGGACGCAATCTGGCGGAATGGATGTATTCCGCGTTGTGCGGGCAGGTACGAGGCGTGATGCGCGCTACGCGGCCTCGAGCATTTGGGTCTGCTGATAAAGGCCCGTGACGAGATCCGTCTGCGTGATGATGCCGACGAGCCGGCGCGACGCATCGACGACCGGAATATGGTGGTGGCCCGAATGCGTAAACAGCGGCACGAGCGCCGTGATCGGCAGCGTTTCCGGCACCGACGCGACGTCGCGCGTCATCACGGACGCGACGCTCGCGGGCCGGCCGCCGAACGATTGCGGCAACCGTGCGGACAGGCGCTGCCACAGCGGTGCCGGACGGCGCGGCGGACGCGTGAGGTCGGCGCGCGTGACGATGCCGATGAGGCGGCCTTCGCCGTCGACCACGGGCAGCGCCTTCATGCGATGGCGGTCGAGCAGCGTGAGCGCGGCCGCGACCGACGTCGACGGCGCGACCTCGATCGCATGCTTCGTCATCAGGTCGGCGCACTTCAACTGGCCGAACGTGCGCGTATAAGCCTGCATTTCGGTTTCGCGCAGCAGCGTTTCGAGATCGTCCGGATCGACGTCGAGCCATTCGCTGCGACGCTTCAGCACTGCATCGAGGTCGCCGCGCGTGAAGCCGCCGCGCGCCGGTGCGGCGCCGCCGGCCTGCGGTTTCGCTTCGGGCCGCATGCCGCTGTGCGGGTAGCGGTGCCCGGTCAGCGCGTGATAGACGAGCGCGGCCGACAGCAGGATCGCCGATTGCAGCGCGATCGGCTGCAGGACGAAGCCGAAGCCGAGCGCATGAATCGCCGGGCCGCCGACCACGGCCGTGAGCGCGACGGCGCCCGATGGCGGATGCACGCAGCGCAGCGCGAACATGCCGCCGATCGCGCAGGCGATCGCGACCGCGGCGGCCGTGATCGGATCGGCGATCCATTGCGCGCACGCGACGCCGACCGTCGCCGCGACGAGATTGCCGCCGATGATCGACCAGGGCTGCGCGAGCGGGCTCGCCGGCACCGCGAACAGCAGCACGGCCGATGCCCCCATCGGCGCGACGAGCAGCGGCACGAGGCCCGGCACGCCGGGCAGCAGCCGCATCGTGACGCCGACCGTCGCGATGCCCACGAGCGCGCCGGCGCACGAGCGCAGGCGCTCGCGCCAGCCGAGGGTCATCGGATGGGGCATGAAGCTGTGCAGCCATTGCCGCAACGTGCGGCGCGACGGGGAGGAGCCTGACGACATGGACGGTAAGCGGTAAAAATCGACAACGCTGGGGTGCGGCGAGAAGCGTCGAATTATATCGTGTTGTGATATAAATTGCCGCGCCGCATCATGCCGTTGCACGCGCGCGACGCGCAAGCCTTGCAAATTCCTTTCATCTCGTGAGAGTTTGCGCGCGGGTAACCGCGCAAATTTGTCTGCAGCGGCGTACAATTCGGCGCACTGAATTCCCCCGTCATGCCAGAACCCCGTCCGCGATGCCCGCTCTCCTGCCTTCCCCCCGGCCCGGTGATCGATTCGACGTGGTTCTCGGCCGTGTTCCGTTGCGCCTCTGACGCGAGCGCCGCCGACGCCTCCCCACTGACTCTCCCCAAGCCAATTCAATGGACATGCTCGAAAACATGCGCCTGTTCGTGCGCGTTGTCGAAGCCGGCAGTTTTACCGCCGTCGCGAAGGAAATCGACGCGACCACCGCGCAGGTGTCGCGCGCGGTCTCGAACCTCGAAGCCCACGTACAGACGCGCCTGCTGCATCGCACGACCCGCCACCTCGGCCTGACCGAAAGCGGCGAGCGCTATTTCGAGCGCGCGAAATCGATCCTCGCGGAACTCGACTACGCGAACGCGGAGGCGCGCAACGCGCTGTTGCGGCCGAGCGGCAAGATGCGCATCCATGCGATGACGGGGCTCGGGCAGAGTCATGTCGTGTCGTCGATCGTGCGTTACCAGGAGGACAACCCCGACGTGTCGGTCGAGCTGACGCTGGCGCAGCGGATGCCGAACCTGGTCGAAGAGGGGTATGACGTGTCGATCGTGACCGCGTCGCAATTGCCCGATTCGGGCTATGTCGCGCAGACCTGCGGCACGAGCTGCAGCGTACTGGTCGCGTCGCGCGAGTATCTGGCCCGGCACGGTACGCCGCAGACGCCCGACGAACTGCCGAACCACGTCTGCCTGCGCCTCGACACGCCGGCATCGCCGGCCGGTGAATGGCGGCTCGAGCGCAGCGACGGCGAGGAAGCCGTCTACGAGCTGCAGCCGGCGCCGTTCCAGGTCAACGTGCCGGACGCGCTGTGCGTCGCGGTGCGGGCCGGCCGCGGGATCGCATGCGTGGCGCTGTATACGGTGCTCGACGATATCCGGGAAGGGCGCCTGATCCGCGTGCTGCCGGAGTACCGGCTGCAGACGGTGAGCGTCTATGCCGTCTACGCGACGCGTCGCTATCTCGACGCGAAGATCCGCACCTTCCTCGACCACCTGCGCACGACGCTCACGCCCGCGCTGGAGAACGATCTGCGCGAACTCGACCGGCTGACGACCGAGCACGCGCCGGGCGGCCGCCAGCGCGCGTGATGGCGCCTGCGTGCCGCCGCGACACTCATGCGGCCGGCGCGATGCGGATGCGCTCGAAGCGGCCCGCGAGCCACGCGTACGCCGCAATGCCGATCAGCCCGTGCGCGGCGACGAACCACAACGCGCCGGCGAACGAACCCGTACTCGCGACGAAGTAGCCGATCACGAGCGGCGTGACGATCCCGGCGATGTTGCCGAGGCCGTTGAACACGCCGCCGCTCAGCCCGACCATGCCTTCCGGCGCCGTGTCGGCGAGCACGGCCCAGCCGACCGCCGCAAGCCCCTTGCCGAAGAACGCGATCGTCATCAGCGCGATCACGACCGCGTTCGACGATGCGCCGTTCGCGAGCACGAGCAGCGTCGCCATCGCCATCCCCGCGACGAACGGCGTCTTGCGCGCCTTCGATGGATGCATGCCGCGCCGGATCAGCCAGTCCGACAGCACGCCGCCGAGCACGCCGCCCGTGAAGCCGCAGATCGCCGGCAGCGCGGCGACCCAGCCGGCTTCCATGATCGTCATCCCGCGCCCCTTGATCAGGTAGATCGGAAACCACGTGATGAAGAAGTAGGTGAGCGCCGTGATGCAGTACTGGCCGATGTAGATCGCCCACAGGTTCCGGTGGCGGAACAGTTGCGACACGTCGTGCCACGACACGCGCGGCCGCTCGCGCACGCGGTTCGCCTCCAGATCGACGAGTGCGCCGTGGGCGCGCAGGTAGTCGCGCTCCGCGTCGGTCATGCGCGGGTGGCCGTGCGGTTCGCGATACCACGCGAACCACAGCACGGCGAGCGCGATGCCGAGCAGCCCCATCCACAGGAAGACGTGCTCCCAGCCGAGTGCATGCGTGAGCCACGCCATCGCCGGCGTGAACAGCACGACGGCCATGTATTGCGCGGAATTGAACAGCGCCGACGCGGTGCCGCGTTCGGCGGTGGGGAACCAGCAGGCGACGATCCGCGAATTGGCCGGAAACGCCGGCGATTCGACGAGGCCGAGCATGAAGCGCATCACGAACAGCGCGAGCGTCGCGGCCGCGCCCTGCAACGCGAACCCGCCGACCGTGCCCTGCAGCATCGTGAATACCGACCACAGCAACAGGCTCAGGCCGTACACGCGTCGCGCGCCGAAGCGGTCGAGCAGCCAGCCGCCCGGAATCTGGCCGATCGCATAGGCCCACGCGAACGCCGAAAAGACGACGCCGAGCTGCACGGGCGTGAGCCCGAGGTCGTGCGCGACGCCGGTGCCGGCGATCGACATCGTCGCGCGGTCCGCATAGTTGACGACGGTGACCGCGAAAATCAGTGCGAGGACCGCATAACGGACGCGGCCGATCGTGCGCGACGCGGCGGGCGATGCGGCGAACGCAGCGCCGCTGGATCGATTGGACATGCATGTCTCCTGGCCTTCGTCGTGCGAAGGCATCGGTGTTGTAACGGGAAGGGACGTGCCGCGCTCAGCGCGTGACGCTGGTCGGCGGGCGCTGGCCTGCGAAGCACGCGGCGAGGTTGGCGAGCACGATGCGGCCCATTTCCTCCCGCGTTTCATGCGTAGCGCTCGCGCGGTGCGGCTGCACGACGACGCGGTCGAGTTCGAGCAGGGCGGCCGGCACGTGCGGTTCGTTTGCGAACACGTCGAGACCGGCGCCGGCGATCGTGCCGTCGGCCAGCGCGCGCACGAGCGCGGCTTCGTCGACCAGTTTGCCGCGCGCGACGTTGATCAGGAATCCTTGGGGGCCGAGTGCCGCGAGCACGTCTGCCGTCACCAGCACGTTGCCGTGATCGGCCGAGGCCGCGATCACGAGCACGTCGCTGTCGCGCGCGAGCGCGGCGAGGTCGGGCACGAAACGATAGCCGCTGTCGCGATGCTCGCGCGGGCCGAAGTAGCTGACGGGCATCCGGAACGCCTGCGCGCGCTGCGCGATCGCGCGTCCGACGCGCCCGAGCCCGACGATGCCGAGCCGCTTGCCCGTGACCTGCGTCGCGAGCGGCTGGGCCGCCTTGCCCCAGCGGCCGGCGCGCACGATCCGCTCGCCGGCGCCGAGGTCGCGCAGGGTCATCAGGATCAGCCCCAGCGCCATGTCGGCGACGTCGTCGGTCAGCACGTCGGGCGTCGTGGTCACGTGGATGCCGCGCGCCCGGGCGCGGTCGAGATCGACCGCATCGGTGCCGATGCCGTTGATCGCGATGATCTGGAGCGCGCCGAGCCGGTCCATCAGCGCGGCGGACAGGCCGTTCGCGCCGCCCGTCACGACGCCGCGAATGCGTGGCGCCACGCGATCGAGCAGCGCGTCCGGCTGCTCGGCCGCATACAGCCGATGCACGGTGTAGCGGGCGGACAGTTCGGCGTCGATCGTGGCGGGCAGCGGCTGGGTCAGCAGGATGTCGATGGTCATGAAGGTCTCGGTCGTCGTGCGCGGCGCGGGCCGCGCATCAGGTGGAACCGAGTATAGAAATCGCATCGATATCGGTCTAACATCAAAAGACTATCGATTGATTCAAGATTTGAATGATTGAACTGCACCAGCTTCGCTGCTTCGTCGCGGTCGCCGAAGAACTGCATTTCGGCCGCGCGGCCAGGCGGCTCTTCATGACCCAGCCGCCGCTCAGCCGGCAAATCCAGTTGCTCGAGCACGCGCTCGGCATCGCGCTGCTCGAGCGCAGCAGCCGGCAGGTGAGCCTGACCGCGGCCGGCGAACGCTTCCTGCGCGACGCGCGGCACATCCTCGAATTCTCCGCGCGCGCCGAGCAGGCCGCGCAGCGCGTCGCGCACGGCGGGGCCGGACGCATCACGCTCGGTTTCACGGCGGTCAGTGCGTACCGGATGATCCCGGTGCTGCTCGCGCACGCGGCGCATGCGTTGCCGGACGTCGACGTCGAATTGCGCGAGATGGTGTCGACCGTGCAGATCGACGCGCTCGCGTCGCGGATGCTCGACGCGGGTTTCGTGCGCCAGCGCGCCGCGCGCCAGCCGCTCGAATACCGGCTCGTGCAGCGCGAACCGATGCTCGTCGCGGTCGCGGAAGGCGCACCGCTCGCGGCCTACGAGCAGATCGGCCCCGACGAGCTCGACCGGCAGCCGTTCATCGCGTACTCGCCGAACGAGGGCAAGTATTTCCACGACATGATTTCGGGGATGTTCGCGGGCGCCGGGCGGCTGCCGAACTACCTGCACTACGTCGGCCAGACGCATACGATCCTCGGCCTCGTGCGCGCGGGGCTCGGCGCGGCGCTGGTGCCGGCCTCGGCGCGCGAGCTTCATGTGGACGGCGTGGTGTTCCGGCCGCTGGCGGGCGCCAACGTGGCGGCCGAGTTGTATCTCGCGTGGCGCGCGGACAACGACAATCCGGCGCTGCCGGTGTTCAACGCGATGGTCGAGCGGTTTCTGACCGAGAGCACGGACGATCCGGGTGTTTAGCGACGCGCTTGCCTGCACGAACGGGCTGCCGCGTACCGCGAAAAGTCGGTCGTCCGATGATCGAAAACACGACTCGAATTCTTTTCGACGCCTCGGGAATACGTAGAAAAACGGCGATTTTTCATACGAATTTCGCCTGAAACGAACCGCATACCCTTCAGACTTTCCATCGCGAACACGGGGAAACCCCCATTTTTCTCTCATCGGTCGTCGTATTACTGTATCGATACACTAAATCGATACAGTCGCGTCGCGAGACGCACTCGCACAGGAGACGACTCATGAATACCTACACCCGGCGGCGCTTTCTGCAGACGGTGTCCGCCGCCACGCTCGCGGCCGCGGGCGGCTTGCCGGAAAGCGTGCGCGCGCAGCAGCCGGTCGTCACGCTGCGCTGCTCGTCGTCGATGCCAGCCGACCAGAACGCCGCGCACTACGTGTGGTATGAGCGTCTCGCCGCGAACCTGAAGGCGAGCGTGGGCGACGCGATCCGGGTCGACTATTTTCCGAACAGCCAGCTCGGCAAGGAGAGCGATGTCGTGCAGCAGGTCAAGATCGGCGCGATCGACATGATGATCGCGGGCTCGTCGATCTGGGCCACGGTCGCGCCGGAGCTCGGGATGCTCGATCTCGGCTACCTGTTCGACA
This sequence comes from Burkholderia sp. KCJ3K979, assembly GCF_016759955.1. NCBI lineage: Bacteria > Pseudomonadati > Pseudomonadota > Betaproteobacteria > Burkholderiales > Burkholderiaceae > Burkholderia > Burkholderia sp. KCJ3K979. Next base: position 1,670 of record NZ_JACFYV010000123.1, on the reverse strand, counting down.
GCTACGCGCACGTCGCGAAGGCGCTCGACGGCCCGGTCGGCACGAGCCTGAACGCGCTGCTGCAAAAGCGCGCGGGATGCTCGGTGCTGACCTGGGGCTCGCATTTCGGCGGGCGCTGCGTGTTCACGAAGCAGCCGGTGACGGCGCTGTCCGGCCTGAAGGGGACGAAGCTGCGCGTGCTGCCGACGCCCGCGTTCATGGACACTTTCAAGGCGATGGGCGCGGTGCCGACGCCGATTCCGTTCGGCGAGCTGTACATGGCCGTGCAGACGGGCGTCGTCGACGGTCTCGAACACGATCCCGCCACGGTGCTCGCGAGCCGCTTCGACGAGATCGTGAAGTCGTGCTGGCAATCGCGCCACGTGTTCGCGGCGATGACCGTCGTGATGGGGCGGCGTGCGCTCGACCGGATTCCGGCCAATCTGCGGCCGGCCTTCGACCGCGCGGTGGCCGACGCGACCGTGCAGCAGCGCGCGATTGCCGCGCAGAAGGCCGCGCAGGCGGAGCAGGCGCTGAAGCAGCGCGGCATGGCGTTTTACCCGCTGGCCGATGGCGAGCGCGCGGCGCTGCGGCAGACGATGCAAGACCGCCTGTATGCGGCGTTCGCGAAGCAGTATCCGGCTACCGCGCCGCTGTTTCCGGCGATTGCCGCCGCGCGGGGGTGAGCGATGGACATGCACTCCGTGTCGGGCGCCGCGCCGGCTCCCGCTGCCGGCCAGCCGGCGCATCGCGTCGCCCGCGTGCTGGATGCGATGCTGCGCTGGCTCGAGTATCTGTCGGCCGCGGTGCTCGCCGTCGACGTGCTGGTCGTGTTCGTGTCGGTCGTGTTCCGCTATTTCCTGCACGACCCGGTCGACTGGGCCGAGGAAGTGGCGAGCGCGCTGATGATCGTGCTGGTGTTCTTCGGCGCGGCGACGGTGCTGGGGCGCAGCCAGCATGTCGGCATCGACGTGTTCCGCGGCCGGCTGCCGGCACGCTGGCAGGGCGCGCTGATCCAGGTCGGCCACTGGATCGTGGCGGCCGTCGCGCTGAACCTGCTGGTGTCGTCGTGCCAGTTGCTCACGGATTCGTACGACCAGCTGACGACGGGCGGCCTGCCGGGCTGGATCAACGGGTATCCGATGATGTTCGGCGCGCTGTTCATGACGGTATTCGCGCTCGCCAATGCGCTGAATGCGCCGCGCGGCCGGGTGATCGGCACGTTCGTGTGCTGCGCGGCGCTCGCGGGCGCCGTGTACGGCTGGAACGCGCTGTGGCCCGCGCATGCGGTCGCGCCCGGCACGCTGCTGGTCGCGGGCTTCGTCGGCGGGCTGGTGCTCGGCGTGCCGATCGGGTTCGTGCTGGCGTTTTCGGCGCTGCTGTATTTCCTCGCCGATCCGACGCTGCCGCTGCTCGTCTACTCGCAACAGGTGATGGCCGGGGCCGATCACTTCGTGCTGCTCGCGGTGCCGTTCTTCGTGCTGGCGGGGCTGCTGATGGAGACCAACGGGATGTCCGCGCGGCTCGTCGAGCTGCTGCTGCGGATCTTCGGGCGCGTGCGGGGCGGGCTCGGCCTGATCGTGATCTTCGCGACGGCGTGCTTTTCCGGCGTGTCGGGCTCGAAACTGGCCGATATCGCGGCGGTGGGCGGCGTCGTGATGCCGGCGGTGCGCCGCGCGCGGCAGGACCCG
>NZ_JACFYV010000122.1:0-19851 GCF_016759955.1 Burkholderia sp. KCJ3K979 | reverse complement strand
GCTGGCGGTCAGCGGCGTCGCGATGCAGAGCGTCGTGCGCAATCCGCTCGCGGGCCCCGAAGTACTCGGCGTCACGCAGGGCGCGGGGCTCGTCACGCTGTTCGCGTTGTCGACGTGGCCGCTGATGGGTCATGTGACGCTTGCGGCGGCGGCGCTGATCGGCGGCGGGCTGTCGCTCGCGATCACGCTCGCGCTGAATCACCGGCATCGCTACGCGCCGCTCGCGGTCGCGCTGACCGGCATCGTGATCGGCGCGTTGTGGACCACGCTCGCGCAATGGCTGATCACGCAGGAAAGCGTGCAACCCGCGCGTTTCGTCGTGTGGCTCGTCGGCGGCACGTATGGCCGCAGCTGGGGCGAGGTATCAATGCTGCTGCCGTGGTGCGTGCTCGCGGTGCCGGTGTTCGCGTGGCTCGCGAAACCGCTCGACATGCTCGCGCTCGGCGACGACCAGGCGGCCGCGCTCGGCCTGCCGGTGGCCGCGCTGCGGCCGCTCGCGCTGACGATCGCGACGCTCGCCGCGTGCGCGGCCGTCGCGGCGGTCGGGCCGGTCGGCTTCATCGGGCTGATGGCGCCGCACGTTGCGACGATGCTCGGCGCGCGCCGGCATCGCACGCGGCTGTGGCTCGCGGCGGCGTGCGGCGCGCTGATCCTCGGCGTCGCGGATCTCGCGGCGCGCACCGTCGTCGCGCCGCGCGAGGTGCCGGCCGGCGTGCTGACCGCGCTGATCGGCGCGCCGTACCTGCTCGGTCTGCTGATTCTCGAGGGGCGCCGCGCCCGGCGCGCGGGGCGATGACGCCGGCGCTCGACGGCGCGCGCGCCACGCGCTTTTCGGCGTTCGCGCCGCAACCGTTCGCCGAGCACCTCGACGTCGTCTGGCTCGGCATGCCCGACGACGCGCACGCGCCGGGCCGCGTCGTCGTGCCCGTCAGCGCGTTGCCCGCCCACCGCGACGCCGTGCTCGGCGCGATGGTCGACCATTACGGCGGCGATCCGGCGCAGCATGCGCGCGCGCTGATGTCGCAATGGAGCAAATATTATTTCGGCCGCGCGGCGCCGGCCGGCGTCGTCGCCGCGCTGACGCTCGGCCGGCCGCTCGACATGACGCCCGAGCGCACGTTCGTCGCGCTCGACGACGGGATGCCGGCCGCGCTGTATTTCGCGAGCGATGCGCTCGGCGCGCCGTGCGACGATCCCGCGCCGCGCTATGCGGGGCTCATCGCGCATCTCGGCGCGGTGATCGACCTGCTCGCGGCGATGGGCCGCGTCACGCCGCGCGTGCTGTGGAGCAACGCGGGCAACCTGCTCGACTATCTGCTCGAGACGTATCGTTCGCTGCCGTGCGCGGCCGATCCCGTGGGGGACGCGAACTGGCTGTTCGGTTCGACCTGCGTGCGCGGCGAATCGAATCCGCTGCGCATGCCGGTGCGCGATGCCGTGCCGCGCTCGCCGCTGCTGCCGACGCCGTTTCGCGCGCGCCGCGTGTGCTGCCTGCGCTACGAAATTCCTGGAGAAACGCAACTGTGTGGAAGCTGCCCCCTGCTACTGACGATGGACGACGCGGCGCTGGCCGAGCAGGACGCGATCCGGTGACGCACGCCGGCCGCCGGCACGCGCTCGGTGCACTCGCGGCAGCGCTTGGCGCCGCGTGCTGCGGCGCGTTTTCCGCATCGGCGGCGGCCGCCTCCGTGGCCGGGGGCGCGGGCGGTTCGCAACGCGCCGTGTCGCTGGCCGGCAATCCCGTCGTGTCGCAGGCCAGCGCGAAGATGCCCGTGCGGCCGCAGCGCGTGGTCGCGCTCGACTTCATGTTCGCGGAAAGCGTGATCGCGCTCGACCTCGTGCCGGTCGGGATGGCCGATACGGCGTTCTACCCAGGCTGGCTCGGTTATCGGAGCGAGCAGCTCGCGCACGTGACCGACATCGGCTCGCGGCAGGAGCCAGGGCTCGAGGCGATCGCGGCGGTCAAGCCGGATCTCATCATCGGCGTCGGTTTCCGGCACGCGCCGATCTTCGACGCGCTCGACCGGATCGCGCCGACGATCCTGTTCCAGTTCAGCCCGAACGTGTCGGAAGACGGCGTACCCGTCACGCAGCTCGACTGGATGCGGCAGATCTTCCGGACGATCGGCGCGGTGACGGGGCGCGACGCGCGCGCGCAGGCGGTCGAAGCACAACTCGACGCCGGCATCGCCCGCAATGCGGGGCGGCTCGCGGCCGCGGGCCGCCACGGCGAGCGCGTCGCGCTGCTGCAGGATCTCGGCTTGCCCGATCGTTACTGGGCCTATACGGGCAACAGCACGTCGGCGGGCCTCGCGCGAGCGCTCGGGCTCGAGCCGTGGCCGAAGAAACCGACGCGGGAAGGCACGCTGTACGTGACGTCGGCCGATCTGCTGCGGCAGCGCGACCTCGCCGTGCTGTTCGTGACCGCGTCTGGGATGGACGTGCCGTTGTCGGCGAAACTCGATTCGCCGGTGTGGCGCTTCGTGCCCGCACTGAAAGATCACCGGATCGCGCTGATCGAGCGCAACATCTGGGGGTTCGGCGGGCCGATGTCGGCGCTGAAGCTGGCCGACGTGATGACCGACACGATGTTGAAGCTGCCGGCCGTGCGTTGAGCGCGGCGTGCTTCGAGCAGCAGGTGATGCCGCGTTGACGGGCAGGGCGTCGTGACCGGCACGACGACGCGTGGCTTCCGCCTTTCATTTTCGCCACACGTCAGCTGCTGAATTCCCCGCTGAAAACGACGATCGCCGACACACTGCCCATGCAGCGTGCCGGCGATTTTTTATCGACTGTCGTCAGGTTACGCGCTCAGCGCATCGACGCCATCCTGCGCACGCAGGCGCGCCGGTTGCGTATCGCTGACGATGCGCCCGTTGTCGAGCTTCAGCAGACGGTCGGCGAGGTCGAAGTAGCGGTCGTCGTGCGTGATCACGATCACGGCCTTGCCGCGCGCGCGCAGCTCCGGCAGCAGTTGCTCGTAGAACACGGCCTTGAACGACGGGTCCTGGTCGGCCGCCCATTCATCGAACAGGTAGAACGGGCGATCTTCCAGGTACGCGACGACGAGCGCGAGCCGCTTGCGCTGCCCGGTCGACAGCGCGCGCGTCGAGAACGCGCCGTCGACCACCTTCACCTTGTGATCGAGCGCGAGTTTCGCGACGAGCGCGTTCGCTCGTGCATCGGCCTGCGCACGCGACGGATCGTCGGGGTCGACGATACCGAGCAGCGCATCGAACAGGTGGAAATCGTTGAACACCGCGCTGAAGCGCTGCCGGTAGGCCGCGCGCTCGCGCCAGCCGATCGTGCGGCCGTCGACCTCGATCGTGCCTTGCTCGGGCTCGTAGAGCCCGGTCAGCACCTTCGCGAGCGTGGTCTTGCCGCTGCCGTTGCCGCCGACGATGAACACGAGCTCGCCCGGCTTGATCGTCAGGTCGATCGGCCCGATGCTGAACATCCGTTCGTCGCGTTCGTGGAAATACGCGTGCGTGACGCCGCGCAGCGTGACGGCGCCGGCCGGCGGCACGTCGGGCGCATCGGCCGCGGGCGGCACCGTGCGCAGCGCGCCGAATTCGGCCATCACGCCTTCGATCCGCCCGAGCGACACGCGCGCCGCATTGACGGTCGGCAGGTTGTTCAGCAGGCCGTCGAGCGGCACGAGCATGAACAGGAACACGACGACGTAGCCGGCCGCCGTGGCCGGATCGGCATGCACGCCGAGCTGCGGCCAGAACGACGCGACGCCGAGGAACACGTAGAACAGGAAGATGATCCAGCCGACCCCGACCGCGTACGCGCTGAACGCGCGGCGGCGGTGGTCGCGCACTTCGCCGATCGCGGCGCCGAGCTGGCCGTCGACGAACTGGCGGGCGCGCGCATCGTGCAGCTTCAGCTCCTTCGCGCCGGAGAACAGTGAGCCGAGATAGCCGAACAGGCGGTCCTGCGCCTGGCCGGCGGCTTCGAGCGCCGCGATCGCGCGGCGATCGCCGGTGTGATAGCCGAGCGAGCCGGCGATGATCGCGGCCAGCGCCAGCAGGCACACGGGCCACGACAGCCACGCCAGATAGCCGAGGCAGCCGAACACGATCGAGCCGTGCATGACCAGGTTCGGCAACGCGAAGAACAGCATCGACACGTTGGTCGCGTCGTCGGTCAGCACCGACTGCACGGGCGCCGCGCCGATCCGCTCGATGTCGCGCAGCTCGGCCGCGCCGACGCGCCGCGCCAGATGCACGCGCAAGCGCGCCATCGTGTCCTGCGACAGGCGGGCGAACAGCGTGCCCGACACGATCCGCGTGACGAGCGCGATCACCGCGCACAGCGCGAAGCGCCACGCGAGCGCCGCGTCGGCGGCGCCCGGTTGCGACAGCGCGCGGTTCAGCGTCGCGACGAGCAGCACGCTCGCGACGCCGTTCAGCACGCACGCGGTGAGCGCCAGCGTGAGCGACACGCGGCTTTCGCGCAGCAGCGCAAGGATCAGGCGCGCCGCGGGGCGGCCGGGGGAAGCGTCGAGGGACGGCGGGGAAGAAGGCTCGTGGGCGGCTGTCATCGGCAACGTCGGTAAAGGGAAGGCAGGCAATAACGCGGAAACGGCAAATCTGACGCGAAAGCGGCGGGGCGAGCCCATTCCGGCTTTCCTCCCTGATAGACGAACGGGCCGCGCAAATATTTAGTCCCAGCGTCAAAAAAAGTGGCCGCACGCACTTTGCGCGCAAAACGGTAAAAAATCGGCCGCGCCGTTCGTCACACCAGTGAAGCCGCCCCAAGCGGCCCCGAGACTTGGCCGAAGCGGCCGGACCGAAGGACTTCATGCACATGACGAGTTTCCCGACTGCGCTGCATCACCGAATCCGCGAACTGGCGCGCGTCGCGCCCGACGCGCCTGCCATCGCGGTGCCTTTCCAGAACGACCTGCGGCTGTCGCGCGGTGCGCTCGATGCACGTGCATCGCAGCTCGCCCGGCAACTGCGCGCGGCCGGCGTCGGCGCCGAAGTGCGGGTCGGCGTGTGCGTCGAGCGTTCGGGCGAACTGTTCGTCGCGCTGCTGGCCGTGCTCAAGGCCGGCGGCGTATTCGTGCCGCTCGATCCGCGCCATCCGGCCGCGCGCCTCGACTGGATCGTGCAGGATGCGCAACTGCGGCACGGCATCGTCGACGCCGCCGGCCGCGCGGCGCTCGGCACGCCGTTCGAACACGCGTTCGACGTGACGGCCGAAGCATCCGGCGTCGCGCAGGATCACGGGTTCGATGACGATACCGTGGCCGTGCATCCGCGGTCGGCCGCCTACATGATCTATACGTCGGGCTCGACCGGCACGCCGAAGGCGGTGGTCGTCGAGCACGGGCCGCTCGCCGCGCATTGCGACGCGCTCGCGGCCGCGCTGCCGATCGAGGCCGGCGACCGTCTGCTGCATTTCGCGTCGGTCAACTTCGACGCCGCGCACGAATGCTGGCTCGCGCCGCTCGCGGTCGGCGCCGGCATCGTCGTGGCGCCGCCGCAGCCGTTCGCGCCGGTCGACGCTCACACGCTGATGGTGCGCGAAGCGGTCAACGTCGCCGCGTTTCCGCCCGCCTACCTGCGCGAATTCGCGGCCGTCGCCGCGCGCGACGGCGTGCCGTCGGCGTTGCGCGTGCTCGCGTTCGGCGGTGAAGCGCTGCCGCAGCAGGCGTTCGAATTCGTGCGCCGCACGTTCCCGGCCGTGCGCCTGATCAACGGTTACGGGCCGACCGAAGCCGTGATCTCGCCGATGCTGTGGCCGGTCGAGCCGGGCGAGACACCGGCGCTGGCCGCGGACGACGCGTATGCGTCGCTGCCGATCGGTCGCGTGATCGGCCCGCGGGTCGCACGCATCGACGACGCCGATGTCGATGGAGTGGGCGAACTGCTGCTCGGCGGTGTGTGCGTCGCACGCGGTTATCACGGCCGCCCGGCGCTCACGGCCGAACGGTTCGTTCCCGATGCGGACGGTGAGCCAGGCGCGCGCGTCTATCGCACCGGCGACCTCGCACGCCTGCGCGACGACGGCGCATACGATTATCTGGGCCGCCTCGACGATCAGGTCCAGGTGCGCGGCGTACGCGTGGAGCCGGCGGAAATCGCCGCGTGCCTGCGCTCGCATCCGGCCGTGGCCGACGCGGCCGTGATCGCCGACACCGCCAACGGGCCGACGCGGCTGATCGCGTGCGTCGCGCTGCGCGCGGCGGCCGACGATGCCGCGTTGAAGGCGCACGTGGCCGCACAACTGCCGGCCGCGTGGCAGCCGCACCGGTTCGTGCGTTGCGATGCGCTGCCGTACACGCTGAACGGCAAGCTCGACCGTGCCGCGCTGCGCGAGCGGATTGCCGCCGCGCGCGACACGTCGCAAGCCACCGGCGATGCGCCGCGCACGCCGACCGAACAGCAGATCGCGGGCCTCTGGCAAACGCTGCTCGGTCTCGACGTCATGCCGTCGCGCGACGATCGTTTCTTCGCGCTGGGTGCCGATTCGCTCGCCGCGATGCAGTTGCAGGCCGCGATCCGTGCCGCCGTGCGCGTGAACCTGCGGCTCGACACGCTGTTCGCCGATCCGGCGCTCGCCGAGCTGGCCGACACGGTCGATGGCGCGGAACGCGAAACCAGCGAACCGCTGGTCACGATCACCGCGCGCCGCACGCCGGCCGATGCTGCCGCATCGGACGCGCCGTACGTCGATCGTGCGGCATCGCTCGCGCAGCAACGCTTCTGGGTGCTCGCGCAAACGCGCGACGCCAGCGCCGCGTATCACATCGCCGCACACTGGACGATCGACGGCGTGCTCGACCGCGACGCGCTGCAGCGCGCGCTCGATCACGTGATCGGCCGTCACGAAGCGTGGCGCACGACGCTCGTCGACAACGACGACGGCGTCGTGATGCAACGGATTCACGCGCATCTGCCGGTATCGATCGCCGCGGTCGACCTGCGCGATCAACCGCAGACCGCCCGCGATGCGCAAGCCGCGCGCCTCGCCGAGCGCGACGCGGCCGTGCCGTTCGACCTCGCACGCGGCCCGCTGCTGCGCGCGACGCTGGTCGTGCTCGCGGACGACCGGCACCGCCTGCTGCTGACCGCGCATCACGCGATCACCGACGGCTGGAGCTCGCGCTGCGCGTTCGACGAACTGTCGGCTGCGTATCGCGCGTATGCCGAAGGCCGCGAACCGTCGCTGCCCGCATTGCCGATCCAGTACGCCGACTACGCGGACTGGCAGCGCGACATGCTGGCCGGCGGCGAGGGCGAGCGTCAGCTCGACTACTGGCGCGATGCGTTGCGGGACGTGCCGGGCCCGCTCGCGCTGCCGGTCGACCGCCAGCCGGGCGCCACGCGCACGCTGCATGGCGCACGTGTATCGGTGCGCCTGCCCGATGCGGTCGCGGCCGACGTGCGGCAACTCGCACGCGACGCGCAGGCGACCGTCTTCACGGTGCTGCTGGCCGCGCTCGACGCATGGCTGTCGCGCCTGACCGGCGAAACGGACGTCGTCGTCGCGGTGCCGGTCGCGCATCGCCAGCGTCCTGAAACGCGCGCATTGCTGGGTCTGTTCCTGAATACGGTCGCGCTGCGCGTGCGCGTGGCGCCGACGCTGCCGTTCCGTGCGCTCGTCGATGCGGCGCGCACCGCGGCGCTCGACGCGGTCGCGCACCAGGACGTGCCGTTCGAGCGCGTCGTCGACGCGGTGAAGCCACCCGTCAAGCGCGGCGACGAATGGCTGCGCGTGAAGTTCGCGCAGCAGTTCGACGCACGGCACGACAGCGTGCTGCCGGGCGCGACGGCGGTCGCGACGCCGGGGCCCGATCTCGCCGCGCGCTTCGACTTCGCACTGGATTTCACCGACGACGCGAACGGGATCGAACTGGTCGCGGCCTATGCGACCGACTGCATCGAGGCCGACACCGCACGTGCGTGGCTCGACAGCTATGCGGCACTCGTCGCGTCCGCCGCCCATGAACCGCACGCCACGACGGCCGCGCTGCCGTGCGATGCGTCGGCTGCGTCGCGCCAGCCGCGCGACGGCCGTGCGCTGCGTATCGAGCATGCCGACATCGTCGCCGCGTTTGCGCGGCAGGCAGCCGCCTATCCGCATCGCGTCGCGCTTTCCGACGCATCGATTTCGCTGACGTTCGCCGAACTCGACGACGCATCGAACCGCATCGCACGGGCGCTCACGCAACGCGGCGTGGCCGCCGAAGCGGCCGTCGTCGTCTGCATCGAGCGCTCGACACGGTTCGTCGTCGGCCTGCTCGGCGCGCTGAAAGCCGGCGCGCTGGCCGTGCTGCTCGACCCCGCGCAGCCGGCCGCGCGTCTCGCCGCGGCCGCCGCCGACTGCGGCGCGCGCTGGGCGCTCGTCGCGGAGCCGGCCGCATGGCCGGCCGGCCTCGACGCGCAGCCGCTCGACGTCGACGCGCTGGCGCAGGACGCGACGCTCGCCCACGCGGCCGGCGTGCGCGTCGCGCCGCACCCGGAACAGGGTGCATACCTGATCTATACGTCCGGCTCGACCGGCACGCCGAAGGGCGTCGTCGTGTCGCACGGCGCGCTGGCCGACTACGTGCAGGGGATGCTCGACGAACTCGCGTTCGCGCCCGACGCATCGTTCGCGATGGTCTCGACGGTCGCGGCAGATCTCGGCCACACGACGCTGTTCGGCGCGTTGTGCGCGGGCCGCACGCTGCACCTGCTGCCGGCTGCGTGCGCATTCGATCCGGACCTGTTCGCCGACGAAATGCGCCGCCGCGAAGTCGGCGTGCTGAAGATCGTGCCGAGCCATCTGCAAGCGCTGCTCGACGCGCGCGTGCCGGCCGACGTGCTGCCGCGCCACGCGCTCGTGACGGGCGGCGAAACGCTCACGTGGGCGCTCGTCGCGCGCCTGGCCGCGCTCGCGCCGGCCTGCCGCGTGATCAACCATTACGGGCCGACCGAAGCGACCGTCGGCGCGATCGCGTGCGACACGGCGTCGATTGCCGCCGACGCGCGCGATCCCGCGAGCGGCGTGCCGCTCGGCCTGCCGCTGCCGAATGCGCGCGCGCTGGTGCTCGATGCGTTCGGCGCGTGCGTGCCGGCCGGCGCGACCGGCGAGCTGTATCTGGGCGGGCCGGGCGTTGCGCGCGGCTACCTCGGCCGCCCCGCGCAAACCGCCGAGCGCTTCGTGCCCGATCCGTTCACGCCCGGCGCGCGGCTGTATCGCACGGGCGACCGCGTGCGGTTGCGCACGGACGGCCGCCTCGCATTCCTCGGCCGGATCGACGATCAGGTGAAGATTCGCGGCTACCGCGTCGAGCCGGGCGAGGTGAGCGCCGCCGTGCGCGCGGCCGGCCCGATCGCGCAGGCCGAAACGCTCGCGATCGAGCACGACGGCCGCCTGCGGCTCGCGACGTTCGTCGTGATGCGCGACGGCGTGGCATTCGACGAAGCGGCAGTGCGCACTGCGCTCGCCGCGACGTTGCCCGATTACATGGTGCCCGCGCAGTTCGTCGCGCTGATGCGCCTGCCCGTGACGGCGAACGGCAAGATCGATCGCGCGGCATTGCGCGAACTGGCAGCGGTGCCGGTCGCGGTCGCGTCCAGCGATGCGCCACAGGGCGCGGTCGAGACGGTGCTCGCCGACGTCTGGCAGGCCGTGCTGAAGGCGCCGAAGGTCGGCCGCGACGACAATTTCTTCGAACTCGGCGGCGATTCGATCCTCGTGCTGCAGGTGATCGCCCGTGCCCGCAAGCGCGGCGTGCGCTTCACGCCGAAGCAACTGTTCGACGGGCCGACCGTCGCCGAACTCGCGCGGATCGCGAAAACGGATGACACGGCAGTTGCCTCGAACCCTGCGGTTGCGCCTGCAACGGTCACGCCGGCCGCCACTCCGATCCTGACGCCCGCACAACAACGCTTCTTCGCGCTCGATATCCCGCACCGCGGCCACTGGAATCAATCGGTGTCGTTCGATGTGCGCGGCGCGTTCGACGCGGATGCATTCGCACGCGCATTCGACGCGTTGCTCACGCATCACGACGCATTCCGCCAGCGCTTCGCACGCGGCGCGGACGGCACGTGGCACGCGAGCGATGCGGCGAAGCCGTACGACGCGCTGCCGTTCGTCGAAGTCGCCGCACGCGACGAAGCCGACGCGCTGGCACGCTTCGACGCGCTGCAACGCCGTCTCGACCTCGGCAACGGGCCGCTCGCCTGCGCGTGCGCGGCACGGCTGCGGGACGGTTCGACGCGGCTTTATCTGGCGATTCACCATGCGATCGTCGACGGCGTGTCGTGGCGCATCCTGCTCGACGACCTCGACGGCGCCTACCGCGCGGCATGCGAACGTACGCCGGTCCGCCTGTCGCAGCCGGGCCTGCGCGCCGACGCATGGGCCGCCCGGCTCGCCCGTGCGGCAACGGAACCGGCGTCGCCGTTCGCAGGTGAAGTCACCTACTGGGCCGGCATGGCGCAGGGCGACGACATCGTGCCCGATCACCCCGACGCAGCGGCGACGAACGCCGATGCCGGCGTCGTCGTGCAGACGATCGACGCGGCATTGACCCGTGCCGCATTGACCGACGCACATGCGGCCTATCGCACGCAGACGATCGAGCTGCTCGGCGCGGCGCTCGCGCTGGCGCTGGCCGGCGCGCGCGGCGCCGCATCGTGCCGGGTCGAACTGGAAGGACACGGCCGCGAAGCGCTGTTCGACGACGCGGATGCCAGCCGCACGATCGGCTGGCTGACGAGCCATTACCCGGTGACGCTGCCGGTCGCAGCGACGGCCCGCGACACGCTGTGCGCGGTCAAGGACACGCTGCGCGCGGTGCCGCACAAGGGGCTTGGCTTCGGCGTGCTCGCGCGCTTCGGCGATACGGCCACGCGTGCGGCGCTGGCTGCCGTGCCGCGTCCGTGCGTCACGTTCAACTATCTCGGCCAGTTCGACGCGCCGCGCGATGCGACGCTCGTGCCGCGTTTCGGCGGCACCGGCGTCGAGCGCGATCCCCAAGGGCCGCTCGGCAACGCGCTCGCGATTCATGCGTACCTCGACACGGACGGCGACGGCGCGCGCACGCTGAAGGTGCATTGGGTCTACGGTGCGCCGCAATTCGAACGCGCGACGATCGATGCGTTCGCCGAACGCTTCGCCACCGCGCTGCGCGAACTCGTCGATGCATGTGCGTCATGCGTCGCGCATCGCGGCGCCGGCGCGACGCCGGGCGATTTCCCGCTCGCGCAGGCCGCCGGCCTCACGCAGGCCGCGATCGAACGCGCGCCGCTCGACTGGCGCACGATCGACGACGTGTATCCGCTGTCGCCGATGCAGCAGGGCATCCTGTTCCATGCGCTGTTCGCGCCCGGCCACGCGAGCTACGTGAACCAGCTCGTCGCGACCGCCACCGGGCTGGACGCCGACCGGCTCGCGGCCGCGTTCGACGCGTCGGTCGCCCGTCACGACATCCTGCGCACGAGCGTGATGCCGGACGAAGCCGCGCCGCTGCAGTGCGTGCATCGTCACGCGCGCATGCCGGTCGAACAGCTCGACTGGCGCACGCGCGGCGACACGCTCGATGCCGATTTCGATGCATGGCTCGCGGCCGACCGCACGCGCGGTTTCGACTGGCGCGAGCCGCCGCTGATGCGGCTCACGCTGATCCGCGTGACGGACGACGCGTGGCGGGTCGTCTGGACGCGTCACCACGTGCTGCTCGACGGCTGGAGCACCGCGCGCCTGCTCGCCGACGTGCTGCGCGACTACCGCGACCCGGACGCCGTGTCGCCGTTCGCGAGCCGTCCGGCGCTGCGCTATCGCGATTTCATCGCATGGCTCGGCACGCGCGACCGCGATGCCGACGAGCGCTTCTGGACCGGGCGCCTGGCACGGCTCGATGCGCCGACGCTGATCGCGGAACGCACGGCCGACCGCGCGGATGCCGAGATGGTCACGTGGCGCGCAACGCTCGATGCCGACACGACGGCGCGCGTCGCGCAGACCGCCCGCGCGCTGAAGCTGACCGTCAACACGCTGGTGCAGGGCGCCTGGGCGCTCGCGCTGCAGCGGATGACGCACCAGCCGGCCGTCGCGTTCGGCGCGACCGTCGCCGGCCGCCCCGACGCGCTCGCGGACGTCGACTCGGTGCTCGGTCTCTTCATCAACACGCTGCCGGTCATCACCGCGCCGGCGCCGCAGCAACGCGCGGCCGACTGGCTGCAAACGCTGCAACGCGAGAACGCGGCGGCCGCCGAACACGCACACACGCCGCTCGCCGACATCCAGCGTTGGGCGCGCGGGTCGGGCGGCGCACTGTTCGACACGCTGGTCGTGTTCGAGAACTATCCGGTGGACGACACCGCGCGTGACGCCGATCCGCACGCGCTGGCGTTGAGCGGCGTACTCAGCATCGAAGCGACCGATTTCGCACTGACGCTCGTGATCGAGAGCGGCGCCGAACTGACGATCGACTACGGCTACGACACCGCTCGCGTCGATGCGAGTCAGGTGGAGACCTGGCACCGCGCGTTCGCGTGCGCGCTCGATGCGCTGGCCCGCACGCCGGACGCGCTGCTCGGCACGCTGTCGATCGCCGACGAGGCGACCCGCGACGCGCTGGTGCGCGCGCAGGACACCGCACGGACCTGGCCGATGGAACAACGGCAGCCGCTGCATCTGCAATTCGCCGACGCGGCACGGGCGACGCCCGACGCGATCGCGCTCGAGTATGCGGACGCGCACGGCCGCGTGCAGCGCGCGACCTACCGCGAACTCGACGCCGCCACGTCGCGCATCGCGGCCGCGCTGCGCCGGCGCGGCGTGCAGGCCGATACGCCGGTCGCGCTATGCGTCGAACGCTCGTTCGACATGGTGATGGCGCTCGTCGGCGTACTGAAGGCCGGCGCCGCGTATCTGCCGGTCGATCCCGACTATCCGGCCGAGCGCATTGCATACCTGCTGCGCGACGCGCGGCCGGCCGTCGCGATCACGCAGGCGCATCTGCGCGAGCAAGTCGAGGCCGCGCTGGGCGAGGGCGCCGACACGCAACTGCTGACGGTCGCGGATCTGCTGGCCGACGAAGCGGGCGATATCGCCGATGAAACCGCGGCGATCGACGACGCGCAGCTCGCGTACCTGATCTACACGTCCGGCTCGACCGGCAAGCCGAAGGGTGCCGGCAACACGCACGGCGCGCTGGCGAACCGGATCGCGTGGATGCAGCATGCGTACCGGCTGACGCGCGACGACGTCGTGCTGCACAAGACGCCGTTCGGCTTCGACGTGTCGGTGTGGGAATTCGTGTGGCCGCTGGCGATCGGCGCGAAGCTCGCGATCGCAGCACCCGGCGACCACCGCGACCCAGCCCGTCTGGCCGCCGCGATCCACGCGCACGGCGTGACGGTGCTGCATTTCGTGCCGTCGATGCTTGCCGCGTTCGCCGCGCATCTCGACGATTTCTCGGCCGCCGCGCAATGCGACAGCGTGCGCCTGATCGTCGCGAGCGGGGAGGCGCTGGCGCCCGAGCTCGTCGCGAAGATGGCGCGGTTGCTGCCGAACGCGACGCTCGTGAACCTGTACGGGCCGACCGAGGCCGCGATCGACGTGTCGCACTGGACCTGCGGCCCCGACGACGCGCATGCGGTCGCGGTGCCGATCGGTCATCCGATCGCGAACCTGCAACTGCACGTGCTCGATGCCGCATGGCAGCCGGTGCCGGCCGGCGCGACCGGCGAACTGTATCTGGCGGGCGCAGGCCTCGCGCGCGGCTATCTCGGCCGTCCTGCGCTGACCGCCGAGCGCTTCGTGCCCGATCCGTTCGTGCCGGGCGCCCGCATGTACCGCACCGGCGACCTCGCACGACGGCGCGCGGACGGCGCGCTCGACTACCTCGGCCGCGTCGACACGCAGGTGAAGCTGCGCGGCCAGCGGATCGAGCCGGGCGAGATCGAGGCGCTGCTGCGCGCGGCGCCGGGTGTCAACGATGCGGTTGTGATCGTGCGCGACGAGCAACTGATCGGCTATGTCGCCCGCGGCGACGCCGGCCCGCTCGACCGTACGGCCCTGCTCGACGCACTGCGTGCGCAACTGCCGGCGTACATGGTGCCGTCGCAGCTGATCGAGCTCGACGCGTTGCCCGTCACGCCGAACGGCAAGTGCGACCGCCATGCGCTGCCCGCGCCGGTGCGTGAAGCAACCGAAGCCGTCGAACTCGCGACCGACACCGAACGCGCGCTCGCCGACATCTGGCAACGCGTGCTGCACGTGGACGCGATCGGCCGCGACGGCGATTTCTTCCTGCTCGGCGGCCACTCGCTGCTCGCGACGCAGGCCCACGCGCAGGCCAACCTGCACTGGGGGCTTGCGCTGCCGCTGCGCACGCTGTTCGACACGCGCACACTGGCGCGCTGCGCGGAAGCGATCGACGCGGCCTGCGCGGCACGCGGCGCGACCGATGCGGCGAGCGCGATCGACGCGCTGCTCGGCGAACTGGAAACCCAATAAGGACGACGGATGACGAAGGTTCAACCCGACTGGCTGGCGCTCGCGACGCGTTTCGCGCAACTGCCCGACGCGCAGCGCGCGGTCTTCATCGACAAGCTCGGCGCGGCCGGCATCGACTTCCGCGTGCAGCCACAGCCGCGTCTGCGCGAACGATGCCGGCACGCGGTCGCTGCGCGGCGTGCGCGGCTGATCGATGCGCCGGACGCGTATCACATCACCGAGCGCCTCGCGCTGACGGGCCCGCTCGACGGGCATGCGCTGCGTCTCGCGTGCGATGCGCTGATCGCGCGCCACGAGGCGCTGCGCACGACCTTCGACGAAGCGCAGGACGGCGTCGCGCAGACGATCCACGCGCCGTTGCGCTGCCCGTGGCGCGAAACCGATCTCGAAGCGTTGCCGGACGCGCAGCGCGCAGCGCGCGCGGAAGCCGTCGCGACGGCCGACGAAGCCGAACCGTTCGATCTCGGCACGGCGCCGCTCGTGCGCGCGCATCTGGTCCGCTTCGACGCGACGCATCACTGGCTCGCACTGACCGTCCATCACATCGTGTCGGACGGCTGGTCGTCGGGCGTGATGCTGGAAGAACTCGCGGCGTTCTATCGCGCGTATGCGTCCGACCGGCCGGTGCCGCTCGCGCCGCTGCCGATCCAGTACGCCGACTACGCGCTGTGGCAGCGCCGCTGGCTCGATGCCGGCGAGCGCGACCGTCAGCTCGCGTTCTGGCGCGAACGGCTCGATCCGCAGCGCGGCGTGCTGACGCTGCCGGGCGCGACCGCGCGGCCGGCCCGTCGCAGTGCGCGCGGCGCGCGTCATGTGTTTTCGCTCGACGCACGTATCGGTGCGCAGTTGCGCGCATTCGCGGCCGCATCCGGCGCGACGCCGTTCGCGGTGCTGCTCGCCGCGCTCGATGCGCTGCTGGCGCGCGCAACCGGCGACGCCAGGATCTGCGTCGGCGTGCCGGCCGCGAACCGCGAGCGCGCGGAAGTCGCCGGCCTGATCGGCTTCTTCGTCAACACGCTCGCGATCGACGTCGACGTGCCCGCGCACGGCGATTTCTCGTCGCTGGTCGCGCGTACGCAGCGCGCACTCGTCGACGCGCAGATGCACCAGGACGTGCCGTTCGAGCAGGTGGTCGATGCGCTCGGCGTGCCGCGCAGCGCGAGCCACCATCCGCTGTTCCAGGTGATGGCCGCGTACGGCGAACGCCGCGCGCTGCCGGCCCTCGGCGCGGCGTCGGCCGCGTTGCTGCCGTCCGGCACGCCGTCCGCGAAATTCGACCTGACGCTGTCCGTCGAAGCGACGCCGGACGGCACGTTCGACGCCGCCTTCATCTACGCGCTCGACCTGTTCGACGCGGATGCGATCACGCGGCTGGCCGCGCGCTTCGTCACGCTGCTGACCGACGCGCTCGCGCGCCCGGATCTACCGATCGGCGATCTCGACTGGCTGCCTGCCGACGAACGCGCACAGCTCTTCGCATGGAACGCGCCGGCGGGCGCGACCGAGGCCGAGCCGTTCGTACCGGTGCATGCACGCATCGCCGCCCATGCGCACGCGCGGCCCGACGCACGCGGCGTCGCCGATATCGACCGCGCATTGACGCGCGGCGAAGTCGATGCCCGTGCCGCACGTTTGGCGCGCCATCTGGTGGCGGCCGGCGTGCGGCCCGAGATGCGCGTGGGCGTTGCGCTGCAGCGCTCGGTCGATCTGCTCGTCGCGCTGATCGCGGTGCTGAAGTCGGGCGCCGCGTTCGTGCCGCTCGATCCGGCGCATCCGCGCGAACGGCTCGCGCAGATCGTCGGCGATGCGGCCATCGCGCACGTGCTGACCGACGCCGCGAGCGCCGCGTCGCTGCCCGACTTGCCTGAACTGCGCATCTGGCGCGCGGACGCAATCGACGCGCTCGACGAAGCCGCGCACGTCGCGCTGCCGGACGTGCTGCCCGGTCACGCGGCGTATGCGATCTACACGTCGGGTTCGACCGGCAAGCCGAAGGGCGTGATCGTCGACCACGCGTCGTTCGCGCTGCATTGCGCGGCGATCGCCGAGCGCTACGGCGCGGGTGAAAACGACGTGTTCCTGTTGTTCCAGTCGGTGAATTTCGACGGCGCGCACGAAGGCTGGTTTTCGCAATACATGTCGGGCGCCGCCGTGTCGGTGACGGCCGACGTGCTGTGGCCGCCCGCGCAGACCTGCGCGATGATGATCCGCGACGGGGTGACGATGACCTACGTGCCGCCCGGCTGCGCGGCCCAGCTCGCGGAATGGGCGCTTGCGCACGGCGCACCGCCGACACTGCGTTCGCTGACCGTCGGCGGCGAGGCGACGTCGCGCGAGGCGTTCGCGATGCTGCGCCGCGCGCTGCCGAACGTACGCGTGGTCAACGGTTACGGCCCGACCGAAACGGTCATCACGCCGACGCTGTGGATGTTCCGGCCCGGCGACGCGCTCGCGAAGCTCGGCGACGCCGCGTATCTGCCGATCGGCACGCTGGTCGGCGCGCGCACCGCGCACGTGCTCGACGCGCGGCTGCATCCGCTGCCGGTCGGCGTGATCGGCGAACTGTACCTGGGCGGCGAGGGCATCGGCGTCGCGCGCGGCTACCTCGATCGCCCGGCGCTGACCGCCGAGCGTTTCGTGCCCGATCCGTACGGCGCGCCGGGCGCGCGACTGTACCGTACCGGCGACCTCGTGCGGCGCCGCGCGGACGGCGTGTTCGATTTCATCGGCCGCGTCGATCACCAGGTGAAGCTGCGCGGCCTGCGCATCGAACTCGGCGAAATCGAAGCGCAGCTCGCCGCGCACGATGCGGTGCGCGAAGCCTGCGCGGTCGTGCACGGGCAGGGCGCGCTCGCGCAGCTCGTCGCGTACGTCGAGCTGACCGCCGAGGCGCAGGCGGCCGCGCAGCCGGTCGAAGCCGCGACGCTCGACGCGCATCTGCGTCGCACGCTGCCCGATTACATGGTGCCGGCGCAACTGATCGTGCTCGACGCGCTGCCGCGCAACGCGAACAGCAAGGTCGACCGTGCGCGGCTGCCGGCGCCGGTGCGCGTCGAACGTGCGTACGAGGCGCCGCACGACGGCGACGAAGCCGCGCTCGCGGCGATCTGGTGCGACGTGCTGAACCTGGAGCGGGTCGGCCGCGGCGACCACTTCTTCGATCTCGGCGGTCATTCGCTCGCCGCCGTGCGTGTCGCGACGCGCGTGGCCGAACGGCTCGGCCGGGACGTGCCGGTGCGCGCGCTGTTCGAGGCGCCCGTGCTCGCGCAATACGCGCGGCAGGTGGCCGATGCGCCGCGCGCCGCACATACCGGCGCCACGGCGCCGGGCGTCGCGGTGGCCAAACCGGACGCGCACGGCGTGTGGCCGCTGTCGCCCGCGCAGCTCGGCCTGTGGTTCCTGTGGCGTGCGCAGCCGGACAGCGCCGCGTACAACATTCCGGTCGCGCTGCGTGTGCGCGGCCCGCTCGATGTCGACGCGCTGCGCGCCGCGTTCGCGGATGCGGCAGCCATGCATCCGGCGCTGCGTGCACGGCTCGTCGCACGCGACGGCGCGCTGCCGGGCCAGCGGATCGACGCAGACGTTGCCGTCGACCTGCCGGTGATCGACCTGTCGGCGCACGCCGATGTGCTGGCCCGCGCGGCCGCGCTGACCGACGAGGATGCGCTCGCGCCGTTCGACCTCGCGGCCGACGCGCCGCTGTGGCGCGCCCGCGTGTTGCGGCTCGGGGCGGACGATCACGTGCTGTCGGTGACGATCCATCACATCGTGTCGGATGGCGAATCGATCGAGCTGTGGCTGGACGCGGTGCGTGCCCGTTATGTCGCCCGCGTGCAGCGCGGCGCCGCCCCGGTCGACGAAGCAGTCGAACCGGCCGCCCAGCCGCTCGTGCTGCCCGCGCCGTGCCATCCGGCGCGCGTCGCGTACTGGCGCGATGCGCTCGCCGATCTGCCGTCGCGCGTGTTGCCGCAGCGCACCGATGCGCCGGCCGTGCCGCAATGGCGTGCGGCCCGCATCGCGTTCGAATTCGATACGCAGCTGATTCGCGCCGCGCGCGACGCAGCGTCGGCCTCGCACGCGACGCTGCCGATGCTGCTGCACGCGGCGCTCAACACGGCACTGTTCCGCGCGACGGGCGTGGCCGACCAGCCGGTCGGCGTGCTCGCGTCGACGCGCGAGCTCACGGGCGACGCGGCGCGTACCGCGCTGGGCCTCTTCATCAACTCGGTCGTCGTGCGCACGCGGATCGACCCGGCCGCGCGCCGCGCCGACGTGCTGGCGCAAGTGCGCGACACGGCGCTCGCCGCGTATGCGCATGCCGACGTGCCGTTCGCCGACGTCGTCGCCGCGCTGCGTGCGCCGCGCGCCGCGCAGGCCAATCCGCTGTTCCAGGTGATGTTCAACTACCTGCGCCCGACCGGCGCCGCCGCACGCGACTGGGCCGGCCTGTCGCTGGCCGAATTTGACGACGCGCGTCATCGCGTCGTGTTCACGCTGGAGCTGGACGTCGTCGAGCATCCGGACGGCCGCGTGAGCGCCGCGTTCTCGTATGCGGACGAACTGCTCGCGCGCGATTTCGTCGAGGCGCTCGTCGATCTGTACCACGACGAAGTCGCGCGTTTCGCCGGCGCGTCGGAAGCGGCGCTCGGTGCACCGGATGCGCAAGCAGCCAAGCCCACTTCGTTCGACGCGCGCGCCAACGGCGCAACCCGGCCGAACGCAACGCCGTCGCATGCCGCCGCCGCGCTCGCCGCGCTGTGGTCGGACACGTTCGCGACGGCCGCCCCCGAGCCCGATGCGGACCTGTTCGAAGCCGGCGCGACGTCGTTCGACGTCGTGCGCTTCGTCGACGCGGCCGGCCGTGCCGGCCATGCGCTGACGGTGGCCGACGTGTTCGCGGCACCGACGCTCGCGGCGCTCGGCGCGCGGCTCGATGCGCACGCGGAAACGGGACAGGAGGCGCGCCATGCTGGCTGAAGTGCGCCCGGACGGATTCACGATGCTCGATACCTACCGGCTCGCGTTCGCGGACGGCCTGTTCGCCGCGCGCGATGGCGCGGAGATCCGCGTCGCGCAGGGCGACGGGATCGGCGCGCAGTTGCTGCGCGCGCAGCTCGGCGACGACGGCGCGCTGCGCCTGGTCGCCTACAACCATCGCGTGGCGCCAGCCGATCAGCGGCGGGCGCTACTGGCCGCACTCGCCGCGGCGTTTTCGGACAGCGCGCGCCACGCGGCGATTCGGCTCGACCCGGCCGCATGGCCGGCCGTCGCGCTCGACGCGCTGCGCGCGAGCGGCGTGCTGGCCGACGGCGGCCGCTGCCTGCGCGACGGCTGGGCGCAACAGGCCGACCTGTGGCGCGTCGGCCCGTCTCTGCC
>NZ_JACFYV010000121.1:0-19988 GCF_016759955.1 Burkholderia sp. KCJ3K979 | reverse complement strand
GTTCAGACCCAGTCGCGCGGCACGAGGAAGTCGCTATAGAGGCGCGCTTCCGGCGAACCCGGCTCGGGTTGCCAGTTGTAGCGCCAGTTCGCGACCGGCGGCATCGACATCAGGATCGACTCGGTCCGGCCGCCGCTTTGCAGGCCGAACAGCGTGCCGCGGTCGAACACGAGGTTGAATTCGACGTAGCGGCCGCGGCGGTAGGCCTGGAAGTCGCGCTCGCGCTCGCCGTACGGCAGCTCGGCGCGGCGCTCGACGATCGGCAGGTAAGCGTGCAGGAACGCATCGCCGACGCTTTGCATCAGGTCAAACGAGCGTTCGAAACCGGGCTCCGAGAAGTCGTCGAAGAAGATCCCGCCGATGCCGCGCGTCTCGTTGCGGTGCTTCAGGAAGAAATATTCGTCGCACCATTGCTTGAAGCGCGGGTAGAGCTCGGCGCCGAACGGGTCGAGCGCGTCCTTGCAGGTCTGGTGGAAATGCCGCGCGTCGTCCTCGAAGCCGTAAACCGGTGTCAGATCCATGCCGCCGCCGAACCAGAACACGGGCGCCTCGCCTGGTTTCGTCGCGATCAGCATCCGCACGTTCATGTGCACGGTCGGGCAGTACGGATTGCGCGGGTGCAGCACCAGCGACACGCCGAGCGCCTCGAAGCCGCGGCCCGCGAGCTGCGGGCGCGCCGCGCTCGCCGACGGCGGCAGCGCGTCGCCCGCGACGTCGGAAAAGCCGATTCCCGCGCGTTCGAACACGCGGCCGCCTTCGAGAATCCGCGTGCAGCCGCCGCCGCGCAGGCGTTCGGCCGGCCCGCGCTGCCACGTGTCGGTCGCGAGCGGCGTGCCGTCGAGCGCGCCGAGCGCGTCGGCGATCCGTGTCTGCAGGCCCTGGAGGTACGTGCGCACACGCGCCACGTCGTAGGTCGAATCGGTCATGTCTGGACTGGCTGCCCCCGCCTGACGCGAGGGCCGTAAAAAAAGCATCTGCCGGGCATTCTATCGAACCCCGGCAGAGGGGCCGCCGCCGCGCGGGCGCGGGGCGGCGATCACGACGTCACGTGCTCTTGCGGTTGAGCGCGCGAAAGCCGATGTCGCGGCGGTACTGCATGCCTTCGAAATTGATCTGGTTGATCGTGTCGTACGCATGCTGCTGCGCTTCGCGCACCGAATCGGCGAGGCCGACCACGCACAGTACGCGGCCACCGGACGTCACGAGCTTGTCGCCGTCGGCGAGCGTCGTGCCCGCATGGAACGTCACGGCCTGTTCGGTCTCGGCCGGGATTCCGTTGATGCGGTCGCCCTTGCGCGGCGCGTCCGGGTAGCCGTGCGCGGCGAGCACGACGCCCAGCGCGGTGCGGCGATCCCAGTCGAGCTCGACCGTGTCGAGCGTGCCCGCGATCGCCTGCTCGACGACCTTCGAGAAATCGCTCTTCAGGCGCGCCATGATCGGCTGCGTTTCCGGGTCGCCCATCCGGCAGTTGAACTCGAGCGTGCGCGGATTGCCGTCCTTGTCGATCATCAGGCCCGCGTACAGGAAGCCGGTGAAGCGGATGCCGTCCTTCTCCATCCCGCGCACGGTCGGCATGATGATCTCGCGCATCACGCGTGCATGCATCTGCGGCGTGACGATCGGCGCGGGCGAATACGCGCCCATGCCGCCGGTGTTCGGGCCGCGATCCTCGTCGAGCAGGCGCTTGTGGTCCTGGCTGGAAGCCAGCGCCAGCGCGTGCTTGCCGTCGACCATCACGATGAAGCTGGCTTCCTCGCCATCGAGGAATTCCTCGATCACGACGCGCGCGCCGGCATCGCCGAGCTTGTTGCCCGACAGCATCATGTCGACGGCCGCATGCGCTTCTTCGAGCGTCATCGCGACGACGACGCCCTTGCCGGCCGCGAGGCCGTCGGCCTTCACGACGATCGGCGCGCCCTTCGCGTCGAGATACGCGTGGGCGGCGGCCGCATCGGAGAAGGTTTCGTAGTCGGCGGTCGGAATGTTGTGGCGCTTCATGAACGCCTTCGCGAAATCCTTCGAGCTTTCGAGCTGCGCGGCTTCGCGGGTCGGGCCGAATACCTTCAGGCCGCGTGCGCGGAACAGGTTGACGATGCCGGCCGCGAGCGGCGCTTCCGGCCCGACGAGCGTGAACGCGACGCCTTCGCGCTCCGCGAAATCGGCGAGTTCGTCGAGCGCCGTGATGTCGACGTTCTTCAGACGCTCGTCCTGCGCCGTGCCGCCATTGCCGGGCGCGACGTAGACCATCTGGACGCGCGGCGATTGCGCGAGCTTCCACGCCAGCGCATGTTCGCGGCCGCCGGAACCGACGACGAGTAGTTTCATGGGATTCCCCGCAGACTAGAAAACAGGGCGGCCGGCACGCTCAGGCGCGCCGGCCGCGAAATCGGTCGGGCCACCGTCGCAACGCTGCGCGCGGCGGCCGGCATCTCATTCCTCGACGATGACGGCGTTCGTATACACGTCCTGCACGTCGTCGAGATTCTCGAGCGCGTCCAGGAGCTTCTGCATCTTCGCCGCGTCGTCGCCGGTGAATTCGACTTCGTTCTGCGGCTTCATCGTCACTTCGGCGAGTTCGGCCTTGAAGCCGGCGGCTTCGAGCGCGTCCTTCACCGCGGAAAACGCCTGCCAGTCGCACAGCACTTCGATCGAGCCGTCGTCATTCGTGTTCACGTCGTTCGCGCCGGCTTCGAGCGCGGCTTCCATCAGCGCGTCTTCCGACGTGCCGGGCGCGAACAGGAACTGGCCGACGTGATCGAACATGAACGCGACCGAGCCGTCGGTGCCCATGTTGCCGCCGAACTTCGAGAATGCGTGGCGCACTTCCGCGACCGTGCGGGTGCGGTTGTCGGTCAGCGTGTCGACGATGATCGCCGCGCCGCTGATGCCGTAGCCTTCGTAACGGATTTCTTCGTAGTTCGCGCCGTCCGCGCCGCCGACGCCGCGATCGATCGCGCGCTTGACGTTGTCCTTCGGCATGTTCGCGTCGGCTGCCTTGTCGACCGCGAGACGCAGGCGCGGGTTCGAGTTGACGTCGCCGCCGCCGAGGCGCGCTGCCACCTGGATTTCCTTGATCAGGCGGGTCCAGATCTTGCCGCGCTTCGCGTCGGCCGCAGCCTTCTTATGCTTGATGTTGGCCCATTTCGAATGACCAGCCATACCTTTCTCCGTGCCCGGGCGCGCAGCGCGGGCGATTGTTTCAGTGTGTCGTTGAATCGGCGGCCGTTTCGGCGGGCATGAAGCCGCGGGGCCGCGCGTGTCGAGTGGAGCGTGATTTTATCACGCGGCGACCGCCGCTTCGGGGCCGCCGCGCATGGCCGAACGGCCGGGGCGGCCGTCGCGGCGCGCCGGGGCGCGCGGCATGGCGGCGCCCGACGCCCGGTGCGCTCAGTTCTTGGTGCCGAACAGGCGGTCGCCGGCGTCGCCCAGGCCCGGCACGATGTACGCGTGTTCGTTCAGATGCGAGTCGAGCGACGCGACGAACAGCTTCACGTCGGGGTGCGCGTCCTGGAACACCTGCACGCCCTCGGGCGCGGCGACCAGCGCGACGAACATGATGTTCGCGGCCGGCACGTTGCGGCGCTTGAGCACGTCGACCGCATGCACGGCCGAATAGCCGGTCGCGACCATCGGGTCGCACAGGATGAAGATGCGGTCTTCCAGGTCCGGCAGGCGCACCAGGTATTCGACCGGACGGTGGTCCTCGGCGCGGTACACGCCGATGTGGCCGACGCGCGCGGACGGCACCAGGTCGAGCAGGCCGTCCGACATCCCGATGCCCGCGCGCAGCACGGGCACGATCGCGAGCTTCTTGCCGGCGATCACCGGCGCGTCGACCGCCACCAGCGGGGTTTCGACCCGCTTGGTCGTGATCGGCAGGTTGCGGGTGATCTCATAGCCCATCAGCAGCGTGATCTCGCGCAGCAGTTCGCGGAACGTGCGCGTGGACGTGTCCTTGTCGCGCATGTGCGTGAGCTTGTGCTGGATCAGCGGGTGATCGGTGATGAAGAGGTTCGGGAAACGGCTGTCCTGTTTCATGACGGGGTGCCTTGGCGGCAAAAGGGGATCGGGGGCGGCGGCGAGCATGGGCCGGCCGTCGCTCATGGCCGCAATTTTACCAAGGCGCGCCGCGCGATCCGGATATTATCGACGTCTCACGACAATCCGCGTGCCGCGCACGCCCGTTTGCCCGCCGCCGGCGGCAACGCGGGGCCGCGCCGGCATGCGCGCCACCAGGGAAACGACGATGGATCTCGGCATCGAAGGAAAGACCGCGCTCGTGTGCGCGGCCAGCAAGGGCCTCGGGCGTGGTTGCGCGGAAGCGCTGGCCGCCGAGGGCGTGAACCTCGTGATCGTCGCGCGCACGCGCGACACGCTGGAGGAAACCGCGGAAGAGATCCGCGCCGGCGCGAACGTGTCGGTCACGGCGGTCGCGTGCGACATCACGACGCCGGACGGCCGCGCGGCCGCGCTCGCCGCGTGCCCGCAGCCGGACATTCTCGTGACGAATGCCGGCGGCCCGCCGCCCGGCGACTTCCGCGACTTCTCGCACGACGACTGGATCCGCGCGCTCGAGTCGAACATGCTGACGCCGATCGAGCTGATCCGCGCGACCCTCGACGGGATGATCGGCCGCGGCTTCGGCCGGATCGTCAACATCACGAGTTCGGCCGTGAAGGCGCCGATCGACGTGCTCGCGCTGTCGAACGGCGCGCGCTCGGGGCTGACCGGCTTCGTCGCGGGGCTGTCGCGCAAGGTCGCGGGGCAGGGCGTGACGATCAACAACCTGCTGCCGGGGCTGTTCGACACCGACCGGATCGCGACCACGCTCGCCGCGTCGGCGCAGGCGCAGGGCGTGACGGTCGACGAAATGCGCGCGCGGCGCACCAGGGACATCCCGGCCGGGCGCCTCGGCACGCGCGCCGAGTTCGGCGCGGCCTGCGCGTTCCTGTGCAGCGTGCATGCCGGCTACATTACCGGGCAGAACTGGCTGCTCGACGGCGGCGCGTATCCGGGTACGTTCTGACCCGCGCTTTTCGATTCACGACGACAACAACCGAACGACGAAGGAACTGGAGATGAGCAAACCCCGCATCGCACTGATTGCGCACGACGCGAAGAAGGACGAGATCGTCGCGCTCGCGGGCCAGTATCGCGAGACGCTCGCGCAATGCCGGCTGGTCGCGACCGGCACGACGGGCGGCCGTATCGCCGCCGCGCACGGGCTCGAGGTCGAGCGCAAGCTGTCGGGGCCGCTCGGCGGCGACCTGCAGATCGGCGCGGAGCTCGCCGACGGCCGCGTCGACATCGTCGTGTTCCTGCGCGACCCGATGACCGCGCAGCCGCACGACCCCGACATCACCGCGCTGGTGCGTGCATGCGACGTGCACGACGTGCCGGTCGCGACCAACGTCGCGACCGCGCGGATGCTGCTCGACGATCTGGCGCGGAACATGCAGGACGTTTGCTAGGCGCGGGCATCGGCCGATTGTCCCTGCCGGCGGCAGGGCCATGCACGAACGGTGCCGACGCGCGAGAATCGTGCGTCGCCACGCGCGCCTGCCGGCACTCGCACGAATCGGTGCGGCGCGCGCATCGGCGCCCCGGATTTCCCTGACTGACAGACAGAAGAGGAGCAAAACGATGCCGAAAGCAATCCGATACGACCAGCCGGGCGGCCCGGATGTGATGAAGTGGGTCGATGTCGAGGTCGGCGCGCCGAAGGCGGGCGAAGTCCGCATCCGGCAGCACGCGGTCGGGCTCAACTACATCGACGTGTATTTCCGCACGGGCCTGTATCCGCAACAACTGCCGGCCGGCCTCGGGATGGAGGCGGCGGGCGAGGTGACGGCCGTCGGCGACGGCGTGACCGCGCTCAAGGCCGGCGACCGTGTCGCCTACGTCGGCCAGCC
The DNA here is from genome assembly GCF_016759955.1 of Burkholderia sp. KCJ3K979. NCBI lineage: Bacteria > Pseudomonadati > Pseudomonadota > Betaproteobacteria > Burkholderiales > Burkholderiaceae > Burkholderia > Burkholderia sp. KCJ3K979. The sequence continues at coordinate 14,076 of NZ_JACFYV010000121.1, read as the reverse complement.
GCCCGGCGCGTATGCGCAGGAGCGCGTGATGCCGGCCGAGCGCGTCGTGAAGCTGCCGGACGGTATCAGCTACGACGACGCGGCATCGGTGATGCTGCAGGGCCTGACCGCGCACTATCTGCTGCGCCGCACCTACCCGGTGAAGGCCGGCGACACGATCCTGATCCACGCGGCGGCCGGCGGCGTGGGCTTGCTCGTGTGCCAGTGGGCGAAGGCGCTCGGCGCGACCGTGATCGGTACGGTCGGCTCCGACGAGAAGGCCGAGCTCGCGAAGGCGCACGGCTGCGATCATCCGATCGTCTACACGCGCGAGAACTTCACGCAGCGCGTGAAGGCAATCACGAACGGCGCGGGCGTGCCGGTCGTCTACGATTCGATCGGCAAGGACACCTACGTCGGTTCGCTCGACAGCCTCGCGCCGCTCGGCTACTTCGTTAGCTTCGGCAATGCGTCGGGGCCGCTGCCGCCGATCGACTCGAAGGAATTCTCGTCGCGCGGCTCGCTGTTCTTCACGCGACCGACGCTGTTCTCGTACATCGCGAAGCGCGCCGATCTCGAGGCCGCGGCCGCCGAGCTGTTCGACGTGATCCTGTCGGGCAAGGTGAAGACGAGCATCAACCAGCGCTATCCGCTCGCCGAAGTCGGCCGCGCGCATGCCGATCTGGAAGCACGCAAGACCACCGGCTCGACGATCCTGGTTCCCTGACGCATCCTTTCGTGCCGGCGTTACGCCGGCACATCCCGGGCGGCGCCGGCGGGCCGCCCGTCCTGCCTCCTGTCTCCCGGCCTGTCCGACGTCCCGACCACTGTTCCCGCTGTACGCGTTTACGCGTTTTTTACACCCGCTCCGATACCTTTGACCCGCCCTTTACGCGCGTTCCCATAAGGTTCTAGTCGTCCGATTTCGACGACGGAGAACAAAAAATGGATGGGGTTTTCATCGGCGCACTGGTGCTCTTCACCGCGCTGATCCTCGGTTTGCTTGCCGGTTGCGACAAGCTCGTGCAATACGGTCGCGGGGGGCGGGCATGACCTGGATGCTTTGGCTGGCGGGCGCCTCGACGGCCCTGCTGTTCGCGTATCTCGTCTTTGCGCTGCTGCGCGCGGAGGACATCGAATGAACGCGAACAACCTGTTGCAGATGGTGCTGTTCATCGTCGTGCTGCTGGCGGCGGCCGTACCGGTCGCGCGCTACCTGAGCGCGGTGATGGACGGCAGTTCGCGCGTCGTGCGCGTGTTCGGGCCGCTCGAACGCGCGCTGTACGGCATCGCCGGCGTCGATGCGGGCACCGAAATGAACTGGAAGCAGTACACGGTCGCGACGATTGCATTCAACGCGCTCGGCGTGCTGTTCCTTTATGCGCTGCTGCGCCTGCAGGGCTTCCTGCCCGGCAACCCGCAGCAGTTCGGCGCGATGACGCCCGACGGCGCGTTCAACACGGCCGTCAGTTTCGTCGCCAATACGAACTGGCAGGACTACACGCCCGAGCAGACCGTCAGCTATCTGTCGCAGATGCTCGGCCTCACGGTGCAGAACTTCCTGTCGGCGGCGACCGGCATCGTCGTCGTGATCGCGCTGATCCGCGGCTTCGCGCGCCACACCGCGCAGACGATCGGAAACTTCTGGGTCGATCTCACGCGCGTGACGCTGTACGTGCTCGTGCCGATGGCGGCGCTCGTCGCCGCGCTGCTGATGAGCCAGGGCGTGCTGCAGAACATGAAGGCGTACCAGGACGTGCCGGTGCTGCAGGCGAGCACCTATGCGGCGCCGAAGCTCGACGCGCAGGGCAACCCGGTGAAGGACGACAAGGGTAACGCGGTCACGGTGCCGACCCCGCTCACGAAGCAGACCCTCGCGATGGGCCCGGTCGCGTCGCAGGAAGCGATCAAGATGCTCGGCACCAACGGCGGCGGCTTCTTCAACGCGAACTCCGCGCACCCGTACGAGAACCCGACGCCGTTCGCGAACTTCATCGAGATCTTCGCGATCCTGATCATCCCGGCCGCGCTGTGCCTGGTATTCGGCCGCATGATCGGCGACCGCCGGCAGGGCATCGCGGTGCTCGCGGCGATGACGGTCGCGTTCGCGGTCGCGACCGTCGTCGAGGTGAACGCCGAGCAGGGCGGCAACCCGACGCTCGCGGCGCTGCACGTCGACCAGTCGGCGAGCGCGCTGCAGCCGGGCGGCAACATGGAAGGCAAGGAAACCCGCTTCGGGATCGCGCAGACCGGCATCTTCACGGTCGCGACCACGGCCGCGTCGTGCGGCGCGGTCGACGCGATGCACGATTCGCTGACGCCAGTCGGCGGCCTCGTGCCGATGCTGCTGATGCAGCTCGGCGAGGTGGTCTTCGGCGGGGTCGGCTCGGGCCTTTACGGGATGCTCGTGTTCGCGCTGCTCGCGGTGTTCGTCGCCGGCTTGATGATCGGCCGCACGCCGGAATACGTCGGCAAGAAGATCGAATCGTACGAGATGAAGATGGTGTCGATCGTCGTGCTGCTCACGCCGCTGCTCGTGCTGGTCGGCACGTCGATCGCGGTGCTGGCGGACGCGGGCAAGGCCGGCATCGCGAACCCGGGCCCGCACGGCTTCTCGGAAATCCTCTATGCGTTCAGCTCGGCCGCGAACAACAACGGCAGCGCGTTCGCGGGCCTGACGGTCGGCACGCCGTTCTACAACTGGATGACCGCGATCGCGATGTGGTTCGGCCGCTTCGGCACGATCGTGCCGGTGCTCGCGATCGCAGGCTCGCTCGCCGCGAAGAAGCGCATCGCGGTGACGAGCGGCACGCTGCCGACGCATGGCCCGCTGTTCGTCGTGCTGCTGCTCGGCACCGTGCTGCTGGTGGGCGCGCTGACCTACGTGCCGGCGCTCGCGCTCGGCCCGGGCGTCGAGCACCTGATGATGTGGCTGGGCGCGTGACGCGCGCCCGCATGGCGACACATTGAAAAGACTGAAGAGCTTGAAGAGATCGCAATGACTCAACATTCCGCAACACGGTCCATGTTCGATCCGGCGCTGCTGCGCCCGGCGATCGTGGATTCGTTCAAGAAACTCACGCCGCGCACGCAGTTCCGCAACCCGGTGATGTTCTGCGTGTACGTCGGCAGCATCCTTACCACGATCCTGTGGATCGCGGCGCTGGCCGGCCAGGCCGAGGCGCCCGCGGGCTTCATCCTCGCGATCGCGCTGTGGCTGTGGTTCACCGTGCTGTTCGCGAACTTCGCCGAAGCGCTCGCCGAAGGGCGCTCGAAGGCGCAGGCCGCGTCGCTGCGCAGCGCGAAGAAGGACGTGATGGCGAAGAAGCTGAACGAGCCGCATCCGAAGTCGCCGATCCGCATCACGACCGCGTCCGACCTGCGCAAGGGCGACGTCGTGCTGGTCGAGACCGGCGACGTGATCCCGGCCGACGGCGAGGTCGTCGACGGCGTCGCGTCGGTCGACGAGTCGGCGATTACCGGCGAATCCGCGCCGGTGATCCGCGAATCGGGCGGCGACTTCTCGTCGGTGACGGGCGGCACGCGCGTGCTGTCCGACTGGATCGTCGTGAAGGTCACCGCGAACCCCGGCGAGGCGTTTCTCGACCGGATGATCGCGATGGTCGAAGGCGCGAAGCGCAAGAAGACGCCGAACGAAGTCGCGCTGACGATCCTGCTCGTCGCGCTGACGATCGTGATGCTGCTCGCGACCGCGACGCTGCTGCCGTTCTCGATGTTCTCGGTCGAGGCGATGAAGGCCGGCCACGTGGTGACGATCACCGCGCTGGTCGCGCTGCTCGTGTGCCTGATCCCGACGACGATCGGCGGGTTGCTGTCCGCGATCGGCGTGGCCGGGATGAGCCGGATGATGCAGGCGAACGTGATCGCGACGTCGGGCCGCGCGGTGGAAGCGGCCGGCGACGTCGACGTGCTGCTGCTCGACAAGACCGGCACGATCACGCTCGGCAACCGCCAGGCGTCGACGTTCGTGCCGGCGCCGGGCGTGACCGAGGAAGCATTGGCCGATGCCGCGCAACTGTCGTCGCTCGCGGACGAAACGCCGGAAGGGCGCAGCATCGTCGTGCTCGCGAAGGAGCGCTTCAACATTCGCCAGCGCGACATGGCGCAACTGCACGCGACGTTCCTCGGTTTTTCCGCGCAGACGCGGATGAGCGGCGTCGATCTGCCCGGCCGCGAGATCCGCAAGGGCGCGGCCGACGCGATCCGCCGCTACGTCGAAACCCACGGCAGCCGCTTCCCCGAAGAAGTGCGCCGCGCGGTGGACGACGTCGCGCGCCGCGGCAGCACGCCGCTCGTCGTGGCCGACCTGCAGGACGGGGCGGCGCGCGTGCTCGGCGTGATCGAGCTGAAGGACATCGTGAAGGGCGGCATCAAGGAGCGCTTCGCGGAACTGCGCAAGATGGGCATCAAGACCGTGATGGTGACGGGCGACAACCGGCTGACGGCCGCGGCGATCGCGGCGGAAGCGGGCGTCGACGATTTCCTCGCGGAAGCGACGCCGGAAACCAAGCTCGCGACGATTCGCGAGCATCAGGCGGCCGGGCGCCTCGTCGCGATGACGGGCGACGGCACCAATGACGCGCCGGCGCTCGCGCAGGCCGACGTCGCGGTGGCGATGAATACCGGCACGCAGGCGGCGAAGGAAGCCGGCAACATGGTCGACCTCGACTCGAACCCGACCAAGCTGATCGAGATCGTCGAGATCGGCAAGCAGATGCTGATGACGCGCGGGTCGCTCACCACGTTCTCGATCGCGAACGACATCGCGAAATATTTCGCGATCATCCCGGCCGCGTTCGTGACGACCTATCCGCAACTGCGCGTGCTCGACATCATGCATCTGACGTCGCCGGCGTCCGCGATCCTGTCGGCGGTGATCTTCAACGCGCTGATCATCGTCGCGCTGATTCCGCTCGCGCTGAAAGGCGTGACCTACCGGCCGCTCGGCGCCGCGTCGCTGCTGCGCCGCAACCTGCTGGTGTACGGCCTCGGCGGCGTGCTGCTGCCGTTCCCGTTCATCAAGCTGATCGACATGACGCTCGCCGCGCTCGGCTGGGCGTGAGCCGGCCGCACTTGAAGGAACCATCATGAAATCGTTGATTCGCCCGCTCGTCGTGCTCTTTGTCGTGCTGACCGCCGTGACCGGCCTCGCTTATCCGGCCGTGATGACCGTGTTCGGTCAGGCGGTGTTCCCGTCGCAGGCCAACGGCAGCCTGATCGAGCAGGACGGCAAGGTCGTCGGCTCCGCGCTGATCGGCCAGCCGTTCGACGCGCCGAAGTACTTCTGGGGCAGGCTGTCGGCCACCGCGCCGATGCCGTACAACGCGGCCGGCTCCGGCGGCTCGAACCTCGGCCCGTTGAACCCGTCGCTCGCCGACCAGGTGAAGGCGCGCATCGCCGCGCTGCGCGACGCGGGCACCGACCTGTCGAAGCCGGTGCCGGTCGACCTCGTGACCGCGTCCGCCAGCGGTCTCGATCCGGAGATCACGCCGGCCGCCGCCGCGTATCAGGTCGAGCGCGTCGCGAAGGCGCGCAACCTGACGCCGGACGCGGTCGCGCAACTCGTCGCCGCGAACACGGCGGGCCGCCAGTTCGGCGTGCTCGGCGAGCCGCGCGTGAACGTGCTGAAGCTGAATCTCGCGCTCGACGCGGCGCAGGCCGCGCACTGAGCGTGCGTGCGGGCGGGCTCCCCGGCGCGGCTGACTGCGCGTCGGGCCCGACTTCGTTTCGACGGCGCTCGCGCCGTCTTTGCCTTTTGCGGCGATTTGGAACCACAATGGCTGTATCTCGCGCGCCATCCGGCGTGTCGCCCTCCTGACGCATGAACCGTCCCGATCCCGACCAACTCCTCGACAAGCTGCAGCGCGATGAAGAAAAGCAGCGGCGCGGCCAGCTCAAGATCTTCTTCGGCGCGTCCGCCGGCGTCGGCAAGACCTACGCGATGTTGCAGGCCGCGCGCCAGCGCGTGCAGGAAGGCGTCGACGTCGTCGTCGGCATCGTCGAGACCCACGGCCGTGCCGAAACCGCCGCGCTGCTCGACGGTCTCGACGTGCTGCCGCCCGCCCGCATCGACTATCGTGGCCGCCCGCTCGCCGAATTCGATCTCGACGGCGCGCTCGCGCGAGCGCCGCAACTGATCCTCGTCGACGAGCTCGCGCATTCGAACGTGCAGGGCGCACGGCACCTGAAGCGCTGGCAGGACGTCTACGAGCTGCTCGACGCGGGCATCGACGTGTATACGACCGTCAACGTCCAGCACCTCGAAAGCCTGAACGACGTGGTCGGCGCAATCACCGGCATCCGCGTGTGGGAGACCGTGCCCGACCGCGTGTTCGACGCGGCCGACGAAGTCACGCTCGTCGACCTGCCGGCCGAGGAACTGCTCGAGCGGATGCGCGACGGCAAGGTCTATCTCGCGCAGCAGGCCGAGCGCGCGGTGCGCAACTTCTTCCGCAAGGGCAACCTGATCGCGCTGCGCGAACTGGCGCTGCGGCGCACCGCCGATCGCGTCGACGCGCAGATGCGCGAGTACCGCGCCGATCGTTCGATCCAGCGCATCTGGCAGGCGCGCGAGCGGCTGCTGGTGTGCGTCGGGCCCGGCCCCGAAGCGCCGACGCTCGTGCGCGCGGCGGCGCGGCTCGCGGCGAGCCTGAAGGCCGACTGGATCGCCGTGTACGTCGAGACGCCGCGCCTGCAGCGGCTGCCCGACGCACGGCGGCAGCGCACGCTCGACGCACTGAAGCTCGCGGCCGAACTCGGCGCGGAGACGGCCACGCTCGCCGGTGCGGATGCGGTCGCCGCGCTGATCGGCTATGCGAAGGTGCGCAACGTGTCGAAGCTCGTCGCGGGCGGCTCGCCGAAGGTCGGGCTCGTGCGCCGCTTCGCGCGGCCGTTCGGCGAGCAGCTGGCGGAGCGCGCGGGCGACGTCGACCTGATGCTGATTCGCGCGTCCGCGAGCGACGAGACGCGCGCCGTACCGCTCGACGCACGGGCGCGCGACTGGCGCGATGCGTTCGCGCAGTTCGGCACGCACCGCTCGCCGCCGCGCCATTACGCGTATGCGGCCGCGATCTGCGCGGCGATCACCGTCGTCGCGAGCGTCGTGTCCGGGCGGCTCGACCTCACGAACCTCGTGATGCTGTACCTGCTCGGCGTGGTGTTCTCGGCCGTGCGGCTCGGGCGCGGCCCGGGCGTGCTGCAGTCGTTCCTGTCGGTGGCCGCGTTCGATTTCTTCTTCGTGCCGCCGCGCATGTCGTTCTCGGTCAGCGACACGCAATACCTGCTGACCTTCTTCGGGATGCTGCTGACGTCGCTCGTGATCAGCCACCTGACGTCGACGCTGACGCGCCAGGCGAGCGTCGCGCAGCGCCGCGAGCGCCGCACCGGTGCGATCTACGCGATGGCGCGCGAGCTCGGCGCGGCGCTGACGACCGAGCAGATCGTCGAGATCGGCAGCCGCCACGTGGGCGAGGTGTTCCGCGCGCGTGTCGCGTTCCTGCTGCCCGACAGCGCGGACCAGGTGCGGCAGAAGATCGAGGAGCCCGACGCGGCCGTCACGCTGACCGGTGCCGAGCTCGACAGCGACGTCGGCCAGTGGGTGTACGACCAGCAGAAGCCGGCCGGGCGCGGCACCGATACCTTGCCGGCGACGGCCGCGCTGTACCTGCCGCTGAAGGCGCCGATGCGCACGCGCGGCGTGCTGGCGGTCGCGTCGCGCGAGCCGCGCGAACTCGAGGTGCCCGAGCAGCAGCGGATGCTCGACGCATTCGCCGCGCAGATCGCGCTCGCGCTGGAGCGTGTGCACTACGTCGAGATCGCGCGCGACGCGCTCGTCAACATGGAGTCCGAGCGGCTGCGCAACTCGCTGCTGTCGGCGATCTCGCACGACTTGCGCACGCCGCTCACGACGATCGTCGGCTTTTCGTCGATGCTCGCGAACGGGCGCGCGGCCGCGCAGGCGGGCGACGCCGCGGCGGCCGCGCGGCTCGCGCAGCGCGAGGGCGAACTCGTCGACGCGATTCACGACGAGGCGCTGCGGATGACGGGCATCGTCACGAACCTGCTCGACATGGCGCGGCTGCAGGCCGGCAGCCTGCAGCTCAAGCGCCAGTGGTCGCTGCTCGAGGAAACGGTCGGCGCTGCGCTCGCCGCCTGCCGGCGCGTGCTCGCGCGCCATCCCGCGCGCGTCGCGCTGCCGGCCGACCTGCCGCTGCTGCAGATGGACGCGGTGCTGATGGAGCGCCTGTTCACCAACCTGTTCGAGAACGCGGCGAAGTACACGCCGCCCGATACGTCGCTCGACATCGGTGCCGAGCGCGTGACCGAGGACGGGCAACCATTCGTGCGCGTGCACGTCGACGATCATGGCCCGGGCCTGCCGGCCGGGATGGAAACGCGGATCTTCGACAAGTTCACGCGTGGCGAGAAGGAATCGGCGACGCCTGGCATCGGGCTCGGCCTCGCGATCTGCCGCGCGATCGTCGAGGCGCACGGCGGTAAAATCGGCGCGCTCAACCGCACCGCGCCCGACGGCCACGTGACGGGCGCGCGCTTCTGGTTCACGCTGCCGGTCGACACGCCGCCGGCCGCGCCGGCCGTGCCCGACGACGAATCCGACCTGCCGGGCGCATCGCCCCCATCCGAGTCATTGCCAGACCATGAGTGAACCCAGCCTGACCGTCGTCCTGATCGAGGACGAAAAGCAGATCCGCCGCTTCGTGCGCGCCGCGCTCGAAGAGGAGGACATCGCGGTGTTCGAGGCCGAGACGGGCAAGCAGGGGCTGATCGACGCGGCGACGCGCAAGCCCGATCTCGTGATCGTCGACCTCGGCCTGCCCGATACCGACGGCCTCGACGTGATCCGCGAGCTGCGCGGCTGGTCCGAGGTGCCGGTGATCGTGCTGTCCGCCCGCACGCAGGAAGAGGAGAAGGTCGCGGCGCTCGACGCGGGCGCCGACGACTACCTGACCAAGCCGTTCGGCGTGTCCGAACTGCGTGCGCGGATGCGCGCGCAACTGCGCCGGCGCAACCAGGGCGGCGCGAACGAGTCGCCGAAGGTGAGCTTCGGCACCGTGACCGTCGATCTCGCGCTGCGCCAGGTGTGGCGCGACGACGCGATCGTGCACCTGACGCCGCTCGAATACCGGCTGCTCGCGACGCTCGTGCGTCACGCGGGGCGCGTGCTCACGCACCGCCAGCTGTTGCGCGACGTGTGGGGGCCGTCGCACGTCGAGAGCCATCACTATCTGCGCATCTACATGGCGCACCTGCGCCAGAAGCTCGAGGCCGATCCTGCGCAGCCCGAGCACATCGTCACCGAGACGGGCGTCGGCTACCGGCTCGTCGGCGCCGTGTGACGGGCGGTGCGCGGGCCAATCCCGCGTCGGTCAACTGCGAGAAGCTCGGCGGTCGCCACGTGATCCGCAACCTGTCGAGCGGGCAGGTCGGGATGTGCGTGTTCAAGGATGGCCGCGTGTGCGAGGAGTGGGCGCTGTACCGCGACGATCGCTGCGTCGGCGGCGGTGCGCCGAAGCGCGTGGCGAACTGAGCGCGGCCGGCCGATCGCGCCCCGCATCGGCCGCCGACGTGGCCGGCAGCCGGCAAGTCCGTAAGCCTCTTGTTATACTCGGCGCCGCCAGGGGACGACCCCGGGCCATTCGCTTCAACGGGGACGGCCCCATCCGATCTGGAGTACGTCGAGATGGCGTGGGTATGGTTGTTGATCGCCGGTTTGCTGGAAGTGGCCTGGGCGGCCGGCTTGAAATCATCGGACGGCTTCACGAAGCTCGGTCCGTCGGTGTTTACGATCGTGACGGCGCTGGCCAGCTTCGGGCTGCTCGCGGTCGCGATGCGCCAGTTGCCGCTTGGCACCGCATACGCGGTGTGGACGGGCATCGGCGCGGTCGGCGCGTTCGTGTTCGGCATCGTGATGATGGGCGAGGCGCTGACCGTCGCGCGCGTCGCGAGCGCGGCGCTGATCGTCGCGGGGCTGGTCGGCCTGAAGCTGTCGTCGGCCGCCTGACGACGGGATGCCGGGCGCGCATGCGCCCGGGCGCCATCCCGCACCGCGGAATTGCGCCGGCTGCCCGCCCAGCCTGTCTATAATGGAACGCATTCGGGCCTGAATCCCGTCGTGCTTCTCGCGGCACGCGGTGCCGGTCGCCACGCGCCGCGCGGCCAGTCTGTCCGACCCGATCCGGTCAATCGGCAAAACGCACGGAAAGTGCAAGGAGAGGGCCATGATCGAAGCCATTTCGCTCGGCGCGGGGCTCGCGTGGGCGAGCGGCCTGCGCCTGTACCTGACGGTGCTGATCGCCGGCGTGCTGGCGCGCTTCGGCTGGCTCCATCTGCCCGACACGCTGGCCGTGCTGATGTCGCCGTGGGTCATCGGCGCCGCGGCCGTGCTCACCGTAACCGAATTCCTTGCCGACAAGATCCCCGCGTTCGACTCGCTGTGGGATGCCGTGCATACCTTCATCCGCATTCCGGCCGGCGCCGTGCTCGCGGCCGGCGCGCTCGGCCATGCCGACCCGACCATGCTGGCGGTCGCGGGGCTCGCCGGCGGCTCGCTCGCCGGCGCCGCGCACGTGGCGAAGGCCGGCACGCGCGCGCTGATCAACCTGTCTCCCGAACCGATTTCGAACTGGGTCGCGTCGTCGACCGAGGACGGTCTCGTGGTCGGCGGGCTCGTCCTCGCGTTCTTCGTTCCGCTCGCGTTCCTCGTGCTGCTCGCTGCGTTCATCGCGGCGTCGGCGTGGGCGCTGCCGCGGCTGTGGCGCGGCGTGTCGGGTGGTTTTCGCGGAATGGCGAACCACATGGTGTCGCGGCTCAACTCGATCGGAGGGAAACGCGATTGAAGGGGCCGCAACACGCGGCGCAGCCGCCGGCCGGCCAACCCGGCCATGACGGGCGCGCGCATGCCGGCCGCTTCGGCCTGCGCGACCTGATCCACCAGGCCGCCCGGATGACCGCGCGCGACTGGCGCGCGGGCGAACTGACGCTGCTGGTCCTCGCGCTGGTGCTCGCGGTCGCGGCGCTGACGAGCGTCGGCTTTCTCGCCGACCGCCTGCGCCAGGGGCTCGAGCGCGACGCGCGCCAGATGCTCGGCGCCGATTTCGTCGTGCGTGCCGATCGCCCCGTCGATCCGTCGTTCGACCGGCAGGCCCGCGCGCTGGGCCTGCGTACCGCCACGACCGCCATCTTCCCGAGCATGATCGCGGCCGCCGCGGGCGGGCAGGCGGCCGACGCCGCGCCGTCGCGCCTCGCCGCCGTGAAGGCCGTGTCGCCCGGCTATCCGTTGCGCGGCGCGGTCGAGATTCTGCCGGTTGGTGCGACCGTCGCGCAGAAGGCGGCCGCGATTCCCGCGCCCGGCACCGTATGGGCCGACCCGGCGCTGCTCGACGCGCTGCACCTGAAGGCGGGCGATACGGTGCGCGTCGGGCTGCGCACGTTCACGGTCGCCGCGGCGATCACCCGCGAACTCGATCGCGGCTTTTCGTTCGTCAATTTTTCGCCGCGGCTGATGATGCGCGCGGACGAGCTCGCCGCGACGGGGCTCACGGGCTACGGCAGCCGCGTCACGTACCGGCTGCTGGTCGCCGGCGACGCACCGGCCATTGCGCGCTTCGAAACGTATGCGCACCAGCGCGTCGACGGCGGGAAGCTGCGCGGTGTCGGGCTCGAGTCGTTGCAGGAAGGGCAGCCGCAGGTGCGGCAGACGCTGGATCGCGCGCGTCATTTCCTGACGCTCGTCGCGTTGCTGACCGCGCTGCTCGCGGCGGTCGCGATCGCGATGGCCGCGCAGCGCTACATGCGGCGTCATCTCGACGGCTGCGCAACGATGCGCTGCCTCGGCGTGAGCCGCCGCACGCTCGGCGCGCTGTTCGCGCTCGAATTCGTCGGCGTCGGCGTCGTGTCGGGCGCCGCGGGCGCGGTGCTGGGCTACGGCGGCCACTGGGCGCTGCTGGCCGCGCTCGGCAGCCTGATCGACGTCGTGCTGCCGCCGCCGACGTTGTGGCCGGCGCTGATCGGCATGGGCGCCGCGCTCGTGCTGCTGCTCGGTTTCGCGCTGCCGCCGCTCGTCCCGCTCACGCGCGTGCCGCCGGTACGCGTGCTGCGGCGCGATTGGGGCGACGCGTCGCGCACCGCGTGGGCCGCGTATGCGATCGGCGTCGTGCTGTTCGCGGGGCTGCTGATTGTGGCCGCCGGCAACCTGAAGCTCGGCCTGATCGTCGCGGGCGGCTTCGCCGGCGCGCTGGTCGGGTTCGCGCTGATCGCCCGGCTCGTGCTGTTCGCCGCCGCGCGCGCGTGGCCGCGGGCGTCGGCTGGCGTTACGCGCTGGCGTCGCTGCACCGGCGCGGCACGGCCAGCGCGCTGCAGATCACCGCGCTCGCGCTCGGCCTGATGTGCCTGCTGCTGATCGCGATCACGCGCAACGACCTCGTGGCGGGCTGGCGGCAATCGACGCCGCCCGATGCGCCGAACCAGTTTCTGATCGACATCCAGCCCGACCAGCGCGCCGATGTGGCCGCCTATCTGGCCGCGCACGGCGTGCGCGACGCGGTGCCCGCGCCGATGGTGCGCGGCCGCCTGGTCGCGATCAACGGCAAGCCGGTGAATCCGGACGCGTACCCGTCCGAAGAGGCGCGCCGGCTCGTCGATCGCGAGTTCAACCTGTCGTATACGACCGAACTGCCGTCCGACAACCGGATCGTCGAAGGCGACTGGTTCGGCAACGCGGCCACGCCGCAGATCTCGATCGAAGCCGGCCTCGCGAAGACGCTGAACGTGAAACCGGGCGATACGCTGCGCTTCGACGTGACGGGGCTGACGGTCGATGCGCCGATCACCAGCGTGCGCAAGCTCGACTGGGGCTCGTTCCGCGTCAACTTCTTCGTGCTGATGCCGCCGCCGGTGCTGAAGGATTTCCCCGCCGTCTACCTGACGAGCTTCCATCCGCCGGCCTCGAACGCCGCGCTGCTCGATCCGCTGATCGCGCGCTACCCGAACCTGACCGCGATCGACGTCGCGCCGATCCTTGCGCAATTGCAGCGGATGATGCTGCAGGTGGTCGGAGCGGTGCAGTTCCTGTTCGCGTTCACGCTCGCGGCCGGCGTGCTCGTGCTGTACACGGCGCTCGCCGGCTCGCGCGACGAGCGCGTGCGCGAGGCCGCGCTGCTGCGTGCGCTCGGCGCGTCGCGCGCGCAGGTCAACGCAGTGCAGCGCGCGGAATTCGTCGTGGTCGGCGCGCTGGCCGGCACGCTCGCGTCGGCGGGCGCGATCGCGGTCGGCTGGGTGCTCGCGTCGCGCGTGTTCGACTTCCAGCTCGCCGTCGATCCGTGGCTCGTGCCGGCCGGCATCGCGGCCGGTGTCGTCTGCGCCGGTGCGGCCGGCTGGCTGAGCCTGCATAATGTGTTGCGGCGCCCCGCGCTGCAGTCGCTGCGCGACGCCTGAGCGTCGCCCGCGGCCCCGAAGATCCCGTTTTCCGACTATCCGTAATGACCGATGTGAATGACGATGCGCCGGCGCAGCCGACGGCGTTCGAACTCGTGGGCGGCGAAGCCCGCGTGCGCGAAATGGTGGACCGTTTCTACGACCTGATGGACCTCGAGCCCGAGTTCGCGCAGATTCGCGCGCTGCATCCGCCGTCGCTCGACGGTTCGCGCGACAAGCTGTTCTGGTTCCTGTGCGGCTGGCTCGGCGGCCCCGACCACTACATCAGCCGGTTCGGCCATCCGCGGCTGCGCGCGCGGCACCTGCCGTTCCCGATCGCGTCGGTCGAGCGCGACCAGTGGCTGCGCTGCATGGCGTGGGCGATGGAGGACGTCGGGTTGCCGGAGCCGCTGCGCGAGCGGCTCATGCATTCGTTCTACGACACGGCCGACTGGATGCGCAACCGGCCCGGTTGATCGACCGGTACGCCGCTGTCCGCGCGCGGGACGATCTGCGTCTGGGCGCACGAGCGGCCCGGCGCGACACTGGCCGTTTCTCCATCGATACGAGGCTTGCCTGATGACGACACAAGCGCTGTTTCGCGAAGACGCGTACCTCACGCAATGCGAGGCGATCGTCCAGGCC